>CAYZAF010000404.1:0-4869 GCA_964476435.1 uncultured Syntrophaceae bacterium | reverse complement strand
GAATAGAAAAGCTCGCGACGTTTTCGTCAAGGTAGAGAGCCCCCGGAGCGAAGCGGTGGGGGATGGGGGGAACTCTTGACGGAATAAGGAGCGATAAGCTTTTCTCATGGCGAGGCCTGTCACGAGGAGGTAACGTGCGATGTGTCCTCATGAACACGTAGAAGCAGCTCAAAATGCGTTTGCCGTGGGCGCCATAGACATAGGGACGAACGCGGTCCTCCTGCTCATCGTCGACACGACTGATGGAAGGTTCCAAGAGATCCTGGACGTCTCCACTATCACCCGGCTGGGAGAAGGACTCCTTAAGCGAGGTCGTCTGTCGGAAGAGGCTATGGAGCGGACGATCAAAGCCCTGGAGAGCTACCGGGCGGTCCTCGATGCCCATTTTGCCGAGCTGGCCTGCGCCTTCGGCACGGCCGCCCTGAGGGAGGCGGAGAATAGGGACGAATTCATAGGGATGGCCAGGGATCGCGCCGGGTGCGACGTGAGGGTTTTCAGCGAGTACGAGGAGGCATACTACACATACCTCTCTGTCAAGCATGACCCTGCCATCCCCGGCAAAGACCTCCTCATCGTCGACATAGGCGGGGGAAGCACGGAGCTCACCAGGGGCACAAGGGAGGGCCTCACGGACTACACTTCTCTTCCCATGGGCACGGTGAAGCTGACGGAGCTTTTCGTGAAGCACGACCCGCCGACCAAGGGAGAGCTGGAAAGCCTCGTCCGCTTTGTGCGGGAAGCGCTCCGGGGCAGGGGGCCTTCGGGAGAGCGCACGATCGTCGGCATGGCAGGCACCATGACGACGCTGGCAGCCATGATCCTAGGCGTTAAAGAATTTCAGAAAGAGCTGATCCACGGCCTGCCCATATCCCTTTCGACCCTGGACGAGTGGATAAAGCGCCTCGCCGGCATGTCTCTCGTCGAGCGGCGGGCCCTTCCAGGCATGGAGTCCGGAAGGGAAGACCTCCTCCTCCAGGGCCTGATCCTCATGAGGGAGATCGTCGCTGCGTCCCGCGCCGATGGGTTCATCGTGAGCACTTACGGCGCGCGCTACGGCGTGCTCTACGAGCGGGGGCTTCGATAGCGCACTTCTAGCGGCGAAAGACCACGTGCTCCATGATGAGCACCGTCACCACGCCTACGAGAAATCCATTTCCAGCTACGGGACGCAGAAGCGGCGGAAAAGTGGCCACCCACTCTGTGGGCATGAAGGCCGCGATGGTTCCGAGAAGGAGGGGCAGGCCCATCACGAGACCGTCCTCCAGCTGAAATCTCCCCGCTTCTTCGGCTGCCACGGCCAGACCGGCGCCGATCTGATACGCCGAGAGGTAAAGGAAGACGCTTGCCACCACAATCGACGGCACAGCGCCGATGAGGGCCACGGCCCTCGATGAAAAAGCAAGGCAGGCCATAAACAGTACCATGGGCAAAAGCGCGAATCTCGACGCGCAGCCTGTGGCGGCTATGACGCCGGGGCTCAACGAGTAGTTTACCGGTCCGACCACGCCCAGAAACCCTCCCAGGATATTGGCCAGTCCGCTGACGATGATGCCGCGGTTGAGGCGCTGATCGAGGTTCGCGGGCCTTATCAGCTCGCCGACCGACTCGATGGAGCCCAGGTCGTTTATGGAGAGGCCGAGGAAACAGACGAGGAAGGAGAAAAGCACCCCTGGCTCGAGCGACGGAGCGATCGTCATGTGCCTGAAAAAAGAGGAGAAGATGGGCGCAGGCCCGCTTTTTTCCGCTCCCAGGGAGCCCGGAAAGAAAAGGGCGCAGGCGCACGTGCCTGCCACGATCGACCAGAGGATGAGCGTCGATTGCCAGACTCCCCTCAGATGGCGGGCTGCAAGGAACATAAGGAGGGTCATGATCAAGGTGAAGGCAGCCCGCGGCAGAACCGGAGCGCGAAAGCCCGGATCGCCGATGAGACGCAGAACCGTGGGCAGAAGGGTGAATGCGATCAGAAGCAGGATGAGGGCGATCACCCGGGGCGTGAAGAGCCTGCGGACATAGGCGAAAACGCCGGTCCCTGCGGTCGCGGCAAGGGCGAGCCCTCCCACCATCATGGAAGTATAGACGCTCTCACGGGGAAATCCCTGGCTGGCGATCACGCCGACGACGAGCACCGTGGAAGGCCCTGATACGAGCGGCAGGCGATGGCCCAGGAGGACCTGGATACCGATGGTCACTGCGATCAGGAAGGCTGTCTTCTGCATGAAGAGGATCCTGGCTGCAGGCTCATCCGCCTGAACCTCCCCCACGATCCTGCCGATGATGATGACAAAGGGGATGACGATGGCCATCCATTGGAGGCCGAGAAGAAAGAGCTCGGGGAGAGGAGGGCGCTCGTCGAGGCTGTAGGCGACCCGCAGGGAAGGCGTCACGTCTTCATGCTCATGTACGCCTCAAACTCTGCGAGGTGGCCTTCGAGGTTTTCCACTTCCTCGCGGAGGTGCGCGGCCTTTTCCGCCACCTCCCCATCGAGCGCCTTTTCCGCGATGCGCCGGGAGAAGCCCCCGATGATGGCTATGCTGTTCCGGAAATTGTGGGCTGTCTCCATGAGAATCGCCTCCTGCCGGCGGCACGACGTCATGAGCTGCCGGATGAGCTCGGCCCTTCCCGCGATGGCGCTGATGAGCTGCCCGATCACCTGCAGGTACTCGAAGTCCTCCCCGGAGATGGGCACGCCCTTCTGCCCCGAATCCACGATCAATGCCCCGAGCTTCTTTTTTTCTCCCGTTACCGGGTCTACGTACGCAAGGGGGATGATGGACTTTATCTTGATCGCCTCCGCAAGGCTGTGGCTATAGCCGTTCGTCTGCCTGGGGTCCGTCAGGTTGATTGGCTCGCCTTTCTTCACCGCGTCCCAGACGATGCTCTTCTTGTCTATTGGAAGGCCGCCTATGGGACAGGAGTGATCGCCTGCCCAGAACCGGAGCTTCAGGTCATCCCCCTCGAGAAGGGCGCACCGGGCCCTCTTGCCCATCCGCTCGCAGAGGTCGGTGAGGACGGTCTCGATCACCTTCTCGGGAAGCGAGCTGGAGCTGAGCAAGCTGGCAACCTCCAGGATGTCCCGGAAAGGGCCGCGGCTGGCCTTCCTTCTTCGCTGCTTCCTCTGGTTTTTCGCTACCGGCATATCGCTCAAGTGAGCCCTTCCCCCCCAATCGTACCACCTATCCAGCCTGCGATCAACGGTAAGAGGGACTACAGCGGATCACCTGTGGTAGACTTGTCGGGATGGCGCACAAGCAGGCCGAGAACCAGGATGCCCACGAGACAACGAAAAAGCTCGTGCTTTTCGCTGCCGTGTTCTCCTCCCTTATCTCGCCCTATACCATATCGTCGACCAATGTCGCCCTGCCCACCATAGCGCGCCACTTCCACATGGGCACCGTTCTCATGACATGGGTCCCCATGGTTTACATGCTCGCGGGCGCCACCTTTCTCCTGCCCTTTGGCAAGATCGCCGACATTTACGGGAGAAAGAAGGTTTTTACCTACGGCCTCGCCCTCTTCACCCTGGCCTCGGCCTCCTCGGGCCTAGCCCGTTCCTCGCCCATGTTCATCATCTCCACGGCCTTCCTCGGCATCGGCGGTGCCACGGTCTTCGGCACAGGCACGGCCGTTCTTCTCTCCGTCTTTCCCGCGTCCGAAAGGGGAAGGGTCCTCGGCCTCTCCATCGGTGCGGTTTACCTAGGCCTCTCGGTTGGCCCCTTCATCGGCGGTATTCTCACCGAGCAGCTGGGATGGAGGAGCATATTCTTCGTAAACGTCCCTTTGGGGCTGGCCATTTTGGGCCTTGTTCTGTGGAAGCTCAAGGAAGAATGGGCAGAGGCTGCCGGCGAGCGTTTCGACCTCGCGGGCTCTTTAGTCTACTGCGCTTCCGTCGTTGCGGTCATGTGCGGCTTTCTCATGGCTTCCCACGCAGGAATGGCCCTTCTTGCGGCCGGTTTGGCCGGGCTTGCCCTCTTCCTTTATTGGGAGATCCGGGTAAAGAGTCCCATACTCGACTGGAGCCTCTTCAGGCATAACCGGGTCTTCGCCCTTTCAAACGCCGCAACGTTCATCAATTATAGCGCGACTTACGGGATCGCGTATCTCATCAGCCTCTATCTGCAGTTCATCAAGCACCTGAGCCCGCAGGGCGCCGGCCTCGCCATGGTGTCGCAGCCAGTGGTTCAGGCCATTTTCACGCCCTATGCGGGGAAGCTCTCCGATCGGGTCGAGCCGCAGAGGGTCGCTTCCATTGGCATGAGCCTCACCGTCATCGGCCTCGCTGCCTTCGCCTTTTTGGGTGAGGGCACTGGCCTCTGGTTCGTGGTGGCAATCCTCGCCCTCCACGGCCTGGGCTTCGCCCTCTTCTCCTCCCCCAATACGAACGCGATCATGGGCTCGGTGGAGAAAAGGTACTACGGGGTCGCCTCGGGCATCGTCTCCACCATGCGCCTTTCAGGCAATGCCTTCAGCATCGGCACAGCCCTTCTGGTCTTCTCCCACTATATCGGCGAGGCCCAGGTGACGGCGCAGTATCACCCGGTTTTTCTCCTGAGCGTGAGGGTGATCTTCGTTGTCTTTGCCCTTCTCTGCCTGGCGGGCGTCTTTGCCTCCCTCGCAAGAGGCAAGATGCGCTAAGTGACAAGACCGTCCTCTCCTTTGCCCGGACGTAGCAGACGTGCTTGATATGGATCTTCATTGTCCCGAATGGGTACATCTAGTAGCAGTATTTCATGAGAGAAACCCACTTCTGGAAAGACGGCCTCATCCGTCCCGCTTACTTGGTGCATCCTGCATATTCATTGCGTCGATAATTCATTCCGAATACACGGAGTCTTAACAATCGGAACGGTATCATTTCGGTATCTGTCATAC
>CAYZAF010000403.1:0-3874 GCA_964476435.1 uncultured Syntrophaceae bacterium | reverse complement strand
CAATCGCGTATTGATTCTTCGAAAGCAGACTTGACAAAGAGGCTGCTTTTGGGATAAAAGATTGTGAATTTTTTAATAATCAGCAGATAAGGGGGTGAACCATGAGGGAGGTTGTCATTGTCTCGGCAGCGAGGACTGCCGTGGGCCAGTTCGGGCAGAGCCTCAAGGACGTGCCCGTGGCAAAGCTCGGAGGTCTGGTCATAAAAGAAGCGCTCAAAAGAGCTGGCTTGAGGCCGTCGAGGACGAAGGATAGGGAGTTTGCCCCGGAGATCTTCGGGGGCAAGCTGGAGACAGACCTCGAGGCAAAATACTACGATTTCGATAGCGCCCTCAAAGAGGCTGCCATCGATGAAGTTATTATGGGGAACGTGCTGCAGGCGGGTCTCGGTCAGAACTCAGCGAGACAGGCAGCCATTTTCGGCGGGGTGCCGAAGGAGACGAATGCGTTCACCGTCAACAAGGTCTGCGCCTCCGGCTTGAGGGCCATCGCAAGCGGGGCTCAGGCGATCATGGCAGGGGACGCGGACATCATCGTGGCGGGCGGCATGGAGAACATGAGCCTGGCGCCCTATGCCCTTCCTGCGGCCAGGTTCGGGGCCCGCATGTTCAACAGCGAGATGGTCGATCTCATGGTGCTCGACGGCGTCTGGGAGATCTTCTACGGCTATCACATGGGGTTGACCGCCGAGAACATTGCCGAGCGGTTCGGCATCACCCGCGAGGAACAGGACCAATTCGGCCTCATGAGCCACCAGAGGGCGCGCAAGGCGATCAAGGAAGGGTGGTGCAAGGCGGAGATCGTGCCGGTGGTCATCCCCCAGAAGAAGGGAGATCCCGTCATATTCGACACGGATGAGCGGCCCATGGATACGTCTCTTGAGAAGATGGCTAAGCTGGGGACCGCGTTCAAGAAGGGCGGGACCGTCACGGCCGGCAATGCGTCGGGGCTCAACGATGCAGCTGCCGCAGTGGTGCTCATGTCCAGAGAGAAGTCCAAGGAGCTCGCCATCAAGCCCATGGGCAAGGTGATTTCCTACGCCGCGGGCGGCGTCGATCCCGCGTATATGGGGCTGGGCCCCATCCCGGCGGTGAAAAAGGCCCTGAAACGGGCAGGCCTGACCCTTGACAAGATCGACATGGTCGAGCTGAACGAGGCCTTCGCTTCGCAGGCGATTTCCAATATCAGGGAGCTTAAGCTCGATCTGGCGCGGACGAACATGCACGGAGGCGGCATATCTATCGGCCATCCCATCGGCTGCACGGGGGCCCGCCTCGTGACAACGCTCATGTACCAGCTGCCCCGCCTCGGCTTGAAGTACGGGCTTGCGACCATGTGCATCGGGGGAGGCCAGGGCATGGCAATGGTAGTAGAACGGGAGACGTGACATGCCCTACGAGAACGTCAACCTCGAGGTGCGGCAGGCGATAGGCTTCATCAAGATCAATAGGCCCAAGGCGCTCAACGCGCTCAATTCGGCCACCCTTGACGACCTCCTCGACGCGGTGGGCGAGCTTGCCTGCAACGACGCGGTACGCGTGGTGGTCGTCACGGGGGAGGGGAACAAGGCCTTTGTGGCGGGCGCGGACATACAGGAGATGCAGCCCATGAACCCCGTAGAGGGCATGAGCTTCTCGCAGAAGGGGCATGCCGCAATCTCAGCGCTCGAGAGGCTGGACAAACCTGTCATAGCTGCGGTGAACGGATATGCCTTGGGAGGTGGATTCGAGGTTGCCCTGGCCTGCGACATCATCTACGCGTCTGAAAAGGCCAGGCTCGGCTTTCCGGAGGTGACCCTGGGCATCCTTCCCGGCTTCGGAGGCACCCAGCGGACCGCAAGGCTCGTGGGTCCGGCCAGGGCCAAGGAGCTCATTTTCACCGGACGGGTGATAACGGCCCAGGAAGCGTTTGACATGGGCCTCATCAACAAAGTGGTGGCCGACGACCAGCTGATGGCCCAGGTGGAGGAGCTTGCGTCACGGATCCTCTCCGCCGGCCCTGTCGGGATAAGACTGGCGAAGGCTTGCATCAACCGGGGCCTCACGATGGATATCGAAACGGGTCTCGATTTCGAAGCGGAGGCCTTCGGCCTGTGCTTCGGCACCGAGGACCAGAAGGAGGGCATGACTGCCTTTCTCGAAAAGCGAACACCTACGTATCGCGGCAAATAACAAAACATTCCAAGGAGGGCGCTGTGAAGATTGTCGTGTGTATCAAACAGGTTCCTGATACTGAAGCCGAGGTGAAATGGGACCTTCAAAAAGGCACTCTGAAAAGAGAGGACATGGATTCGATCACCAACCCCTTTGATGAGTTTGCCCTGGAGGAGGCCCTTCTGACGAAGGAGAAGTACGATGCGGAGATAGTGGCCATCACCTTGGGCCCGGAGAAGGCAATGGACGTGCTGAGAAACGCCCTTGCTCTGGGCGTGAACGAGGTCCATCACGTGAGCGACCCTGCTTTCGCCGGCTCCGACACCCTTGCCACCTCATACGCTCTGGCAAAGGCCATAGAAAAGCTGGGCGACGTGGATGTCGTGTTCTGCGGCAAGCAGGCCACGGACGGCAACACGGGCATCGTGGCCTCCGAGATAGCCACCAGGCTGGGCTTCAGCCAGGTGAGCTTCGTCGGGAAGGTTGTCGAGATCGATGCGGCAAACAAGAAGATCAAGGTCGAGCGTGGCATTGAGGGAGGCATCGAGGTGGTGGAGGCGAAGCTTCCTGCCGTGGTGTCGGTGCTCAAAGGGATCAACGAGCCAAGGCTCCCCAACCTCATGGGCATCAGGAAGGCTGCGAAAGTCCAGATACCCGTATGGGATTCGAGCGCCATCGGCGCGGCCAAGGAGAAGATCGGCGTCGAAGGGTCTGCGGTAAAGGTGATCGAGCTCACCACGCCGCCGCCGAGGGCAGGCGGGGAAGTGCTCAAGGGAGAGCTCGATGAGGTAAGCAACCTCCTCGTGGAGAAGCTCCTCGACCTGAAGGTCATAAAATAACGATGAGGAGGAAGCAAAATGTCTGACTATAAGGACGTGTGGGTATACGTGGAGCACAAGTCAGGGGCCTTCACCCCGATGTCCTATGAGCTCATGGGCATAGGCAAGAAGCTCGCAGGAGAGTTGGGTGCAGACCTCTGCGCCCTCGCTATAGCGGAGAATACCGATGAAATAGCAAAAGAGGCGGGCTACTACGGGGCCACCAAGGTATATGCTGCGGACGGTGCCGAATTCAAGACGTTCCGGCCCGATGCCTATGCCAAGGCAGCCTGCTCGATCATAGACAAGCATAAGCCGGACATCGTCCTGTTCCGCTCGACGAGCCAGGGAGCCGATCTCTCGACAGCCTGCGCTGCTACGCTGGAAACGGGCCTCGGCTCGGATGCTATAGGCCTGGAGATCGACGCGGACAAGACGCTCAAGATGACGAGGGCGGCCTTCGGCGGAAACTTCCTCGTAGCCGTCGCGAACAAGAAGACGAAGCCCCAGCTGGCAACGGTGAGGCCCAAGGTCTTCGCCATGTCTGAGCGAGACACGTCGAAGAGCGCAGAAGTGGTGAAGGAATCCGTGGCAGTCTCCGAAGAGACCTTAAGGACGAAGGTCCTTCAGTTCATGCAGTCGGAGGTTGCGGTAAACCTCGTGGAAGCGGACATCATTGTCTCGGGT
Organism: uncultured Syntrophaceae bacterium; assembly: GCA_964476435.1. Lineage (GTDB taxonomy): Bacteria > Desulfobacterota > Syntrophorhabdia > Syntrophorhabdales > WCHB1-27 > CAVVNC01. The sequence continues at coordinate 218 of CAYZAF010000403.1, read as the reverse complement.
GGAAGAGGCGTAGGCAAGCCGGAAGGCTTCGGGATTCTTCAGATCCTGGCAAACACGCTGGGAGGTGCCCTCGGTGCGTCTCGCGCCGCCGTCGACTCCGGCTGGATCCCCCAGGAGCACCAGGTGGGCCAGACCGGCAAGACGGTGAAGCCGAAGATCTACATCGCATGCGGCATCTCTGGGGCAATTCAGCACCTTGCAGGAATGAGGACATCGGA
>CAYZAF010000402.1:0-3166 GCA_964476435.1 uncultured Syntrophaceae bacterium | reverse complement strand
GCGATATCATCTCCACGGGAACACCCGCAGGGATCGCCCCCATCTTCCCCGGCGACTTTGTGGAAGTGGAGGTGGAGAAGATAGGCGTCCTTCGAAACCCGGTGCGCCGACCGGATGCGGCAGACCATTGAGGATCCCCATTGCTCTTCGAGTCTACGTCGCCATGTTGCTTCTCCCTGACCTAACGTGGCGGAATCCCAGGCCGTGAAACCATCTGGGCCCCTCTCCCGTTTTTTCGGAAAGCTCTCTCCCTACGTGAGGGTCTACCGGAGCCCCCGGGTCGGGGCAATTCTGTTCCTCGGTTTTTCCTCTGGCCTCCCCCTTGCCCTCACCGCCGGCACCCTTCAAGTCTGGCTTGCGAGCGTGGGGATCGATCTTCATACCATAGGCGCGTTCTCCCTGATCGGCGTTCCCTATACCCTGAAGTTCCTCTGGTCGCCCCTCATGGACCGCTTTGTGCCGCCTTGGATGGGCAGACGGCGCGGCTGGATCATCGTGCTCCAGGGGGTCCTGCTCGTGGCCATTATCGCTTTGGCCTTCTGTTCGCCCAAACAGGCGCTCATGCCCGTTGCGGCCCTAGCTCTGTTCGTCGCCTTCACCTCGGCCTCGCAGGATATTGTCATTAACGCCTACCAGACGGACGTGCTCAGGCAGGAGGAGCGCGGAGCAGGGAATGCCGTCTACGTTATCGGCTACCGCGTAGGCATGCTTTGCTCCGGTGCTCTCGCCCTTATCCTTTCGGACCATATCGGCTGGCGGAGCACATACACGGTGATGGCCGCCTGCATGCTCATCGGCATGGCAGCAACCTTGCTGGCTCCGGAGCCCAACGTTGTGGCCCTCCCCCCGAAGACGATAAGCGAGGCAGTATGGGGACCTCTCAGGGATTTCCTCCTGCGCCGCTACGCGTTGTTGCTGCTTCTCGCAGTCGTGCTCTATAAGCTCGGTGATGCCTATGCCGGCACGCTGACTTCCGTCTTCCTCATCAAGATAGGCTTTTCTCGAACGGAAGTAGGTACCATCAACAAAGGTCTCGGCCTCGTTGCCACTTTGTTGGGGGCAACGGTGGGCGGCAGCCTGATGGTCCGCCTCGGTCTTTTGAGGTCTCTTCTGGCTTTCGGCGTCCTCCAGTTCATCTCGAATCTGTCGTTCATGGTGCTCGCGTGGATCGGCAAGAGCTATGGGGCAATGGTTTTTTCCGTGGCCTTCGAGAATCTCTCTGCGGGCATGGGAACCGCAGCCTTTGTCGCGTTCCTCATGACCCTTTGCAACAAGCGGTACACGGCGACGCAGTTTGCGTTGCTCTCCTCCCTCGCAGTGCTCGGCCGCGTCTTCATCACGCCGACGTCGGGATATATCGTGGAATCATTCGGATGGGCGCGTTTCTTTCTCTTCGCTTCCCTTTGCGCCCTTCCCGGTCTTGCCCTTCTCTACGTCCTCCGAGGGGAGATTTCGGCCATGGCCCAGAGGAATAGTAGCTGAAAAAGATTGAGCCGAAGGGGGAAAAGCCTAAGTTCCGGAGAAACTCGCACTAGGAGCCGCAGGGCCTGAGCACGACGATGCCCGGCTTGCCCGTCAGATACACGAGGAGATCCTGATCGAGCACTCTTCTCTCGATTGAAGACGCATGCCTGAAAAGGAGGCGCCCCTCTTTGACGATGATGATGCCCACGTGGGAGACGTCGAGGCCCTCTGCTTCCGCATATATCCCCCCATAGTCACCGGTGCGGAGGCGGCCTATGGCCGCCTCGTCGAAAAGGCTCGACGGTATGAAGGCGAATCTCCTCTCCTTTTCCGGTATGCCCGGCACGAATGGCGATCCGTCGCTCTTTCTGTTCATTGTTTTTGTGACGCCCCGGATCTTCTCCTCGCCGACCTCGAAAGTCACGTCCTTTACCCTCGGGGTATCGAGCCAGTCAGTAAAGAAGTGCATCCGCGTCTCGTAGGAGACTATGCCGTGCCTGTACCTGACCTTTTTCAGGTTGTCGCAGAAGCCCTTGAAAGAAGCGGAAAGCCTCATGGCCTCAACGTAGTCGATGAACGTAAAGCAGTCCACGGAATCGAGGTTGACCACAAACGTCTCAGCCTCGCATGGAGAGCCTATGAGGGTGGATTCCCCGTAAGGAATCCCCAAGAAAGCCCTGGAGAGAACATCGATCCGCTCCGGTATGCTGCGGATCGACGACGCTGCCCGCAGCATGCGTCCCAGCTCCAACCGGTGCCACCTCCCGAGGGTCAGTTGTTCTCTCATGGGGCCATCCCGTCGTCTCTCTCGCCTTACGAAGATATAATGTTTCAAGGAGGAAGTAAAGGGAGGCAACTTCGCCCATTCTTCCGGTAAGCCGTTGGCCCTCCTTAGTTTTTTCCAACCCTTTGGCGGCCTTTATGCTATCTTGTACGAGGGAGGGCTAACCTATCGCTGGATCACCCATCATCGACCTTCACACGCATGGAATCAAGGGTCTCGACACAACGAGGGCGGATCCCCTGGCCATGCTGAGAATGGCGAAGGCCCACGGCCGGGACGGCGTGTCAGCCATTCTTTTGTCCATCTACCCCGGGCCGATCGAAGCGATGCGCCTTCAGATCGCCGCTGTAAAGGAGGCCATGGACAGACAGGGGTCTGCGGCAGACATTGTCGACGGAGGGCCTTGCTGGGGGGCCGATGGCCCTCCGCCGGGCCTGCCGGCTGCGATCCTCGGCGTCCATCTTGAAGGTCCCTTCCTTAATCCCGCGAGATGCGGTGCCCTCGATCCTGCATCTTTCCTCGATCCGAGCCAGCGCACCTTCGAGATGCTCGTGGAAGGGTTCGAGCGGGTCGTCCGGATCGTGACCGTTGCCCCGGAATTGGCAGGCGCCGAGCGCTTGATCCGCGCCATAACCCGTGCCGGCATTGCGGTCAATATGGGACATTCAGACGCCACCTACAGGGAGGCAGAGGCAGGTTTTCGAGCTGGCGCACGGGGCATTACGCACCTTTTCAATGCCATGCGCCCCTTCCACCACAGGGAGGCCGGCATTGCAGGGTTCGGCCTCATCAACAGGGACGTTTACGTGGAGATGATCGGAGACTTGAGGCACACGGGCGCCGAGACCGTGGAGATGGTGCTCCGCATGAAAGGGCCGGAGAGGATACTCTTCGTATCTGACTCCGTCCGGGAGACCG
>CAYZAF010000401.1:0-3382 GCA_964476435.1 uncultured Syntrophaceae bacterium | reverse complement strand
CAAGGCAGAAAAGCGCCTCAAGCATGGACACGTGAGCATGGAGGTCGTGCCCGTGCCGAGGAGCCTCAGCTCCGACTGCGGCGTCTGCATAAAATCCTCAGCATCCTCCCAGGTTCTCGTGAGCTTCCTCGGCCAGATGGCGGGTTTGCGGTGCTTTGTCTTCGACGGCACTGGGTATCGGCAGGACGAACTGCCTGGGGCCACCTGAGGCGTCATCTTTCTTTCGCTAGCGGGCGAGGCTTCTCCTCGTGTCCGGGTTCCTCATGGCCGTCCACGCTGCGGTCCCTTCGAAATAGCCCTGACTCTCAAGGGTGCCGGAGGCGAGATCGTCGGCTGCGGTCCCGTTCAGCGAAAGGCGGTCCCCCCGTGGTCCTCCCCGGGCCATAAAGTTGAAATCCCTGCCCCTCATTGAAGCGCTCTCTACGCGCCAGAGCGCATCCCCGATCATCACCCTTCCCCTCACCTGTTGAAACTCCTGCTCCAGCTCGAGACGCAGAGGAATTGACGAGCCGGACCGATCTATCTGACCTGCCCAATGGCCGCCTATGTTCGCTGGCACCATCCAATAGTAGAGGTAATTCGTCCTGATCTTGAGATACCGGTCGGGCTCCCACGCATCCATGCTGTGACAATAGGAAAGGACCTTTGTGGACGGCCTCAATTCGCGGATCAACTTCGGTCTCAGCCTCAGGTTCACGTCGGGAAAGAGGAACAGCATGACGACTGTTGCGTCATGCACGTCTGCCTGGAAAAGGTTCCCCTCGGAGAAATGCACCTGGTCCACAACCCCTGCCGCAGCAGCGTTGTCGACGCTCTCTTTGATCCTTCGAGGATCGAGGTCGATTCCCACGCCGCGGGCGCCCTGCTTGGCAGCCTCGATCACGACCCTGCCGTCGCCGCATCCTAGGTCGTAAACTACATCCGCCTTCCGGACCTCGGCCATCCGCACCATCTCCCTCACCACGTCCCGCGGGCTCGGCTCCCAGTACACATCGAGGCGAATCCCTGAGGAATCCGGAGGTCTCCCAAGGCCAGGAAGGCCGATCAAATCCCTCCAGCTATTCATGGGGCACGCGGCAGGGGCGAAAATGGAAGTAGGTGCAGGCAGGCTGGTATGTTCAGACACACGGTAGACCCCTTAAGTCCCTTTTCTTCAGCATGATATTCCCTGGTGGATTTGTCAAGTCTTGTCGTTATCTTCCCGGAGGAAATGGACCCGGCCATACCATAACGCGGCTTGGCCTTGCGCCGGACATATGGAGGGGCGAATCACGCCCGATCGCCTGCGCGTGCGCGAAAAGGGGGAAGCGAAGGGGAATGAGAAGCCTTGACGGGTGGTGCCGCGACTGGCCTGAAACGCACGAGCGGGCTTGATTACGCATGGAGGGCGACTTACATTAGGGTAGATAAGGAGGCTGCTATGGAAAACCAGATAAGCGCGAACAGGACGCTCCTCACCTTTCTCGTCGGAGGAGCAATCGGCGTGGGGGCGGGATTGCTCGTATCCAAGGCCCTCACCATGAGGCAGTCTTTAGAGGGAAAGGCCAAAGACGATCAGGCTCCTGGCCCGCACTATTGCGCGGTGCCTGAAGGTGCGGACATTTGTTTTCCCGAGACATGAAGGCTCGCCCCCGGAAAGGGGCAATCTTTAGGTCTCGTAGGCAAGAACCCTGATGATCCCGATCGTGGCGCCCGTATTGTCGGTCGTGCACGCGTCGCTCACGGAGATCACCCTTTTCACGTCCTGCTCAGCCATGAACTGGTTCACTTGGTCGTCAAGCGAGGCAATTTCTTCCTTCGTGTGAAAGATCTTGAGTGGCGACATGAACGTCTTGACCTTAAGCGTGCTCATCCTAAAGACCCCCGTTGTTTCGCTGCGATACTCTTCCTGCCTTCCTGATTCGCCTTGGTTTCGATGAATGCCTTCAAACAAAATATAATTCCTCTGTTACGTCATTACCACGCCTTTCGCCTCATGTTCCCTTGCCCGGCCCGCCTCGATCCCCCGTGTTTCCTTGATTGGCGTGGCCGGACGTGGTAAGTTAAAGTATCAAGCGTAAAAGGGGGAATGAGCCCGATTGGAAGAACCTGAAAGAGAAGAGACGCTGGAAGAAAAGTCATCTCTTCCTGCCAGTTACGATCCACTGAAGCAGTACCTGGCGGAGGTGTCGAGGTATCCCCTCCTGTCGAGGGAGGAGGAGAAGGCTCTCGCCGAAAGAGTTTACAAGAACAAGGACAAAGAAGCAGCGCGAACGCTCATCCTCTCGAATCTCAAATTGGTCGTCAAAATCGCCCTCGGCTACTATAACACATACATGAATGTCCGCGATCTCGTTCAAGAGGGGAACATAGGCCTCATGCAGGCCGTAAAGAAGTACAACCCCTACAAAGGAACGAAGTTCTCTACCTACGCATCTTTCTGGATCAGGGCCTACATGCTCAAGTATATCAGGAATAACTGGAGCCTCGTGAAGATCGGCACCACCGAGAGCGAAAAGAAGCTGTTCTACGGCCTGGAGAAGGAAAAGAGGCGGCTTGAGGCCAAAGGCATCATGCCTGCGCCCCAGCTTCTCGCAAGCAACCTCGACGTAAAGCAGGAAGATGTGGAAGATATGGAGAGAAGGCTCTCCATGGCGGACGTTTCCCTCGATCAGCCCGCATATGAGGACGGAGAGGAAACCATGATGGACATGGTCAAGACTGACGGGGATGTGGAAGACATGGTCGAGGAAAGGGAGAAGAAGAAGATAGCGGCCGGAAAGATAGCCGAGTTCCGGGCCATGCTCAACGAGCGCGAGCTGTACATCTTCGAGCACCGTATCATGACCGATGAGCCCATGACATTGCAGGAGATCGGCGACCATTTCAACATATCGAGAGAAAGGGCCAGACAGATCGAAAAGGGTGTCTCCGCGAAGGTGTCCACCCACCTCATAGGGAGAGCCAAAGGCCCTGCTACGCGCAAGAAGGAGAGCTTCGCGAACAATTAATGGGGTTCAGCACCCCCTCCAGCAGCATCAGCTGCCGGAGCCTCCCCCCTCACGACTCGCTTCGCTCGTCCTTGCCACTGGGTTCAGCACCCCCTCCAGCAGCATCAGCCACGACCCGCTTCGCGCACTGCCCCGGCCTCCTTCGCTCAACGGCTTGTCTTATAGCGCTCCGCAAAAAATAAGTCCCGATTCCCCCGGCGTAATCTTTCCTGAGCGAAGCATGCGGAAGTCTCTCGGGACCCTCCTTAGGCTCACGAGGAGCGGTGCGCTCGAAGAGCGGGGGGCAAGGACTGTCTTAAGCGCAAAGTCCTTGTAGTGTAAGGATCTTGGAGCGAGTTCCTTAAGACCAGCGGGGAGAGGCCTTAAGGCAAGGGTCAGAGACGAAAGCCCCA
>CAYZAF010000400.1:0-19898 GCA_964476435.1 uncultured Syntrophaceae bacterium | reverse complement strand
AGGGCAGGAACCCGCGGCCACCACACGTACGGGGCCGCGGGTGGTGACGCAATCGAGCGTGAGCGAGTGTTCCGTCTAGACGGGTCAGCACCGGAGGCGCCTGGCGAATCGGAAGGAATAGTCCTCCACACGGACGGGTGCCCTTGATGCTTTCGAACGAAAGCGATCCGGAGAGGAAAGGGCCGCAGAGATTGGCGGAGCCTGAGAAACCCCAAATAGACTACCGGCTTCGGAGCGTTCATTGAATCTGAGATCAGACTTACTCTAGCGCCGGAAGCGGTAAGCTTTTCGGAAGGGATAGCCTTGGAAAGCGGATGGCGCTGTCGATAGGACGCTCCATGTTTTGTGTGAATCCCGCGGATGGAAGGCAGGGCAGGCACACCCTTCCGTTCAGAGAACCGAGGAAGGAGACAGACCTACCACGTCATGTTACTGGCACATGAGGAAATCGATCATGAACTGGGGACACGTCTCAAATTCCACGAGGGAGCTCCTGCCTGTCAGGGGGCAGCATTTTCCGCATTTTGCCCATTTCTGACAGGTGATCGGTCCGCGGCAAAGTTCGCAAGAGGCAGGGTCGAACCATTTGCAGGAATCACAGCCAGTCCTTTCTTCCCGGCTCGCCGGTTCCCCACTGAAGAGCGCCTCCAAATCCTCATGCGTGTAAGGCACCCCTGTTCCGTAATCAAACACTTCGTTCATCCCCGTCACCCTTTTAGCGCAACCCTCTCCCGCCTGGACATTCCAGGGCCGCCCTGCCTGTCCCCCTTTTCGCCTATCGGGCTGATAACCCATAAGATATGTACAAGAATCATGCCTGTTATCGGCGTGGAGGGCTTTCCCCTTAAGCCCCACGAAACTTCCGCCGGCCAAGGCCTCAGCGGAAGGGGCAGGAAGAGAAAAAGTGTCTTCTAAAGCGAGACATTGTCTCGTACAGCAAGATTTTCTTCTCACACGGCGAGACATGCAATTCCAGCTCGGCGGCCTCTTCCCAGCTTTTCCGTATGCATTCGTCGCTGGGAGGCGCGCCCCTTGGATTTCACTCGCAACCGGTGTAGATTATGGGGCGGATCCGAGTATTCCACGGGAGGGCTAAAGGCGTACGTTGGGCGGGGTCGATCCAAGACCGAAGGAACTTGAGGGGGTGAAGGGCTGGCTCCTCCTCCTGTGTGTGAGCCTAGCCGTACTCGATCCCCTCACCGTCATCTTCAGCGTTTTCCTGGCTGCCCCTTCGGCAGGGCCGTACTTGGACCAGCATCCGGAGTATTTTCGGATGATCCTCGTGAGCGGCATATGCAGGATAGGCTTAATGGTCGGGAGCCTCTACGCCGGCCTGTCCCTCTGGAGGGTCGCTCCGGGGGCGGTGGCCGCCGCTCGGCGATACATGGCAGCCCTCTTCCTCTACTCGGTCTTTTCCCTTTTTCTCCCCGGTCTGGTAGGTGTTTCCGAGGCTCGCTATCCCGGGACAAGGAGTTCGAACAGTGTCAACGCGGCATTCACCATGGCCTACATTGCCGTCTGGTATCTCTACCTCAGCCGGTCTAGAAGGGTCCGGGCAACCTATCACGACAGATAACCAAAAGCATCGGGATCGGGCATCTGTTATGCGGGGCGGCGCCTGCGCCCCGGTTTCTTCGGCACCTGCTCTCCCCGCAACACAGGGCTGCGCTCCCACGGGCTCGTCTGCCAATCGGCCAACCGTTCATCGTCGGGCACCCACGGCGGCAGGGAAAACCTGAAGTACTCTGCCAGGGCGCAGATGTACGGCTCGTACGATTCGCGAAGCTCCTGAAGCCTCTGGCCCGCCCCCTCCGCCGGGGAGAATTCGAGGCCAGCGGAGCGGAGCATGGCTCGAAGCCTGCGAAAGCCCTCCTCGTCCAATCTCTCCAATAGGGGCTTCTTGGGGGGCAGATTGAATACGGCCGCGATATCCACGACTGCATGGCGCGCCATGGCAAACGTCAGCTCTACCTGCCGGCTGCTGATACCCTTGATGCCGGTGATCAAAAGAGCGCTCATGTCCATGACCGCCGTCAGCGCTGCGAGCCATGATTGGTGGTCGTGCTGCGAGCGATAGTAAGCGAGCACCGGGTAGGAAAGGTGGCTTTCCAGGAGCTCTGCAGACCATTGCTCCCAATTCAAAAGCTCTTCCCGAAGCTGGTCAGCTCCCCTTTCATGGTTGTGTTTCTGCAGCATGAGTGCGCCTACGGGAGGAGAGCCCGCCCTTGAGTCTAGTTTCGAGATGCTCGACTCGCGCCGCGAAAAAGACTGGTTGAGGGCCGGAAAATATCCGATGACGAGGGCGAGGAATCCGAATCCCATGCCTGCCTCGATCACTGTCATGGTCTTCGCCACGGCATCGATAGGCCTCACATCCCCAAGGCCGAGGGTGAAGAACGTGGTACCACTCAAGTAGAGGTCCTGCGCAAAGCCCGGGCTTCCCTCCTTGGCCAACACTGCCGAGCCGAAAGCCCAATGAACGAGGCCAAAGCCAAAAACCAGGGCTGCTACCCAAAAGAAGATGAGAAAAAGCAGGGACAGGGGACCAAAGACCCCAAGGATCGTCTCAAGAGTGCGGCCGGAGAAGCCTGCATGGGCAAGGCGCGACCAGATTACCCACGTGAAGCGGTAAAAGGCGCGCGTCATTCTCAGGCGGCGGACCACCCTCCGCGGAAGGACCATGGTCTCGAAGCCCTCCCACAAAACCATCACCACCAGGATACACCCTATGCCCCCGACAACGAACCTGATAGAACCTCTCCTTTCGCGTGTTTGATAATCTCTTGCCTTATCGACTATGAATATAAGAGCCGGATTGGACGGAATCAATGAGGCGGCGCTGCCCTTCGAACTTCTTCAACAGCCCCTTGTGCGTCCTCCTGCCTATTCCTTCCGAATAGCCTATCGCCTTCTGCGCTAGAGCAACCGTCCGCAGAAGGCTATTCCTTTTAGCGGACGGCCAGAACAGGAGAGGAGTGGTCGGGGCTGGGAGCGGTTCTGAACATGCGAATGGCATGACACGTAAGCCCCTCAAGCGCGTTCCGACGAGCCAAACATCATCCTTCCTTGAGTAAAATAGCTATGTTTTCTCGACCTTTGATGATACTATACTAGGCAAAATCTAAAGGAGGTGCCCGTGGCAAGACGCGGCAGCTACAGGAGCGACAAGAGGAGAAAGGAGACCGACCGGCTCAAGAAGCAGGAAGAGAAGCGGCAGCGTCGCTTTAGCAGAAGCCGCGAACCGGAGAAGGGGCCTGAAACCGAAGAGGGGCTTATAGAGACGGAAGGGGAATCGGAGGAGGAGCCGGCCTAGGGCTCTGTTTAGCCTCTCGGAGCGGTCGCCCTGTCGCGCCTTTGGTCTACCCCTTGAGCAGTTTCAGGAGGGGGCGCAAGTCCCCTCCACAAGGTGTTCTAGGTTTTCACGGAGGATTTGGAATGGCAACGAATCAGACTGAGGAAAACGCTCGGAGGGATGTCACGCTCTTCGCCCTGAGCACGTGCGTCTGGTGCAGGAAAACAAAAGCCCTTCTCGAGGAAATGGCCGTCCCGCACCGGCGTATCGACGTGGACCTCCTGAAAGGAGAGGAGAGAGAAAAGGCCCTCGCTGAGCTGAAGCGCTTCAACCCGCTCTGCTCTTTCCCTTCCCTCGTGGTTGACCAGAGCACCTGCATTGTCGGATTCGACGAGGCCAGGATCAAGGAGGCGTTCAAGCGGTGACGGGCAGGGAGATTACCGCTGAAGAGATAGAGGCCCTCTATAGGGAGATCAGCTCCGATGCTGCTTCATCGGGCTATTTTCTCAACCCGGACAGGGAATTCACAAGAGAGCTCACGAGGAGCCTTATTATCAACCGCGAAAGGTACGGCTATCCTTCCTGCCCATGCAGGCTCGCCTCGGGCATAGCAGAGGATGACCGGGATATCGTCTGCCCCTGTGACTACCGCGACCCCGATCTTGCGCAAGCAGGCGCTTGCTACTGCGCCCTCTATGTTTCGGAGGCCGTCTCTAAGGGGGAGAGTCGGGCGGGTCGGGTCTCAGAAAGAAGGCCTGCCCCAGAGATGCGAAAGCGCGAGGGCCCGGGCCCCGTGGCAACCGGTGCATCCCTCTCCTATCCTGTCTGGCGGTGCCGCGTTTGCGGGTACCTTTGCGCGCGCGAGGAACCGCCGGACGTCTGCCCTATCTGCAAGGCAAAGAAGGAGCGGTTCGAGAGATTCATGTAGCTGTCCTATCGCTCGTGTGTGGGTGCCGACCGCTTCCCAGTACATCCAACCTTTGACCGATAAATGACCCTGCTGCAAGCTGCAGGGAATCCACAAGTTGAAGGCTGCGGAACCATTGCCCCCCTTAAGAAGAATGTTTCGTAAGTCGATAACGTAAATGCGAGGTCTTCGCTATGACGGAGAATACTGCAGGCGAACCGGTGACCCAGGATGCGGCGGATGAGAAACAGCAAACCCGGAGACTTGCGGTTTTCTTCGCGGCCATAGCTGCATCCCAAGCGCCCGGCCATTTGGGATACGTAGCCGGGATGGATAGCATGAGGGAGGCACGGAGCCTCGTCGTCAGGGCTGTCACGGAACGGCACGGCCGTGTCGTCAGGACCGGCGACAACATAGTCATCGCCTGCCTCGATGATGCTGCTGAGGCGTTGAAAGCGGCAATCACCATCCAGAGGAGCGCAGTAGAAAACAGATACAAGAAAGCCCCCCTCAACATCCGCATCTTCATTCACTTCGGGGAAAGATCGATTACAGAAGAGCACCTTCAAAGAGACCTGTCGACCGTTGTCGCCAGGATGGCTGATATGGCAAGATTCGGCCACATTTACGTCTCCCTAGCGACGTACAATAACGTCCAGGGCTTGAACGCGGTGGAATTCAGGCCTTTGGGGGCAAGCGAGAGCGCCCTGGTCGGCCATCTGCCCTTTTACGATGTGGCGTGGCATCCAGAAACCGATTGCACGCCGGGGGTCGCCAGCGCCGAAAGCACCCGGGCCGCCCATGAGGAGGTTGGCCCGTTTGTACACGGGGCAGCGCTCGTAGCAGGCAGGCACGCGCCATGTTTCTATTGCGGAAGCAGGAAACATCGCACGACGGCTTGCCCTTCGAAGCGCCTGCCCTATGCGACCAATGGTCTCCGGAGGCTGGGTGATCTCTCGATTGATGACATAAACCGCCTGTTTTCCGATTACCTGCGCCAGGCAGGAGAAGACCTGTCCGTGATCCCGGAGCCCGCCCCGAAGGAGGATCAAAGCCTCATCTACCTCGCGCCCTGGAGTTTTTACGAGTTGAAGAGGGTCTTTCAGCTTCGCTTTCTCGACGTCGTGTGGAACGCATCGCCCAAGGCAGAGTGGCACAAGGCCAGGCAGAGAAGAACTGAAGGGTCCCCCGAAGGGGGAATGCTGTGGCTCGCCAGGGATTGCATCAGGACGTCCCGGACCGAAGAGGCAGAGCACCTCTTGTGGCAGTACGGACGAAGGAACTCCCGCGATTATAGGGCTCCGTGCGGCCTAGCATTTGTCGAAATAGAAAAGGAAAACTATATGACAGCCGCGGGTTTCCTCAACGAAGCCCTGAATCAACGGGTGGGGAACCTCCAGAGAACCTATCTCTTGCTCCTCCTCTCCCGCGTTTACGAGTTCATCCCCGATCCGTCCAGGGCTGATGAGAAGCTCAAAGATGCCCTCGCAATAGAACGCTTCTGTCCCGAGGCGACCTTCGAATTGATCATCCGGTACTTTAAGGAGAGGAGGGAAGCTGACGCGGCCAACCGACTCGTCAAGCTCATACGCGTCTACAGAGAGTACTATCCTGCTGCCCTCATCTCTCCGGAATTGACGAGATTCCACGAATCGACCTCTCCAGAGCTCGAGAAGCTGGTAGCCCAGACGAAGGCTGAGGCAGAGAAAGTGGTGCAAGAGGCAGACAGAGAGGTGGAAGCCCTGAAGGTATTCGTCGGAGAGAACGATACCGACGTTATGCAGGTAGTATCGTCGCACGGACAAATGCGCGAATTGCTCGATAAACCTGCGACTCTCCTCAACTACTACGATACCATCGATCTGGCAGGAGGCATCATCGCTTCATGTAAGAGCCTGGACCGTGAGCGGGCCGAGCATGCAGCGACTCTCATTCGAAACATTGAGGCCCGCGCAATCGAGTCCGTGCAACGCAGCATCCAGCCCAGAAAAGCATTGGCCCGTTTCCAGCCGATCCTCGTGCGGGTGCTCCGGCTCAAGGATGGCCTCCAGGCACGTGCGCCTCTGGCCCCCTGCCTCGCTCAATGCGAGGAGATGGACCGAGAAGCGGACTTCGTACAAATAGCAATAAAACAGATGGATGCCCGCTATGCCTTCCTTCAAATGTTGACGCGCCTCTCGAGGGATATCGTGCTCGCCTCCTTCGTCACTGCTACCATTGGTCTCGTCCTTTTCCCGGGTGTCCTCAGCCTGCTCCATACGTTTCGTCCTGAAGCTCTACCCCTCGAACCCGCAGAAATATGGCTGGGCCAAAAGGCGATCCTCCTCACAGGGAGTCTCTTCGCCGTCATCCTTGCAGCACTGCGCGCCCTCCTGTCAAGACGCCATCCAGCCAGGCTGAAATCAGAAGGCTAACCCTATGGTGGGATCGTCTACGTTTCTTATGTCCTCTTCCCGAAACCGGCGTCTACCAAATTCTGGCTATTCGGCCTTTTTAAGGGCGACGGGCATTGACAATGGGTAGAGAAGGGCGCGTCTATTGACATGAACGCTCAAGTTTCTCATCTTTTGTCCGATAACACCTCTATATGAAAACAGTTACGTACGATAGCTCGTTCGATATGAAGGCCATAGAGACCGGGCGCCTGGTGAGTCAGCTGAAGCAATTCCTTCTGCTGAACTTCGAGAAGACCCTTGCCGCCGCAATCCTCGCCGCCACGTTCCTCGGGGCCTATTTCATCACTGACTCGACCATCGTCCTTAATTTCTACTATCTCCCCGTTCTCGTAGCAGCTTACTTTCTCGGCCGTCGCTCGGGTCTCCTCGTGGCGACATTCTCCATTCTGCTGGTTGTTATCTGTGCCTTGATCTTCCCTGCACGGTTCCTCGCATACCGTTCGTCCCTCGAACATGTGAGCACCCTTTTCGCGTGGGGGGGATTTCTCATGCTGACGAGTATCACCGTAGGCACCCTCTATGAGGCGAACGAGCGCAGGCTCCTTGATCTGAAGAACGCCTACGTCGGGATCGTTGAGATACTCTCGAAATACCTCGAATCGACTGACCCTTATACTAAGGGGCACTCAGAGCGCGTGGCAGCGCTCGCCATGGATATATCCATCGCCATGGAGTTGCCGAGACCCGAAGTGGAGACTATTCGCGTCGCAGGGCTTCTCCACGATATTGGCAAAATAGAGGTGAGCGGCGAGATTCTTCGCAAGGCCGCCCAGCTGACTTCCGCAGAGAAGGAAGTGATGGACGAGCACACGGAGAAGGGGGCGCGTCTCCTGTCGGCAGTTGGATCGGTTCTCAAGGAGGTCGTGCCCATCGTTCTAGCCCATCACAAGTACTTCACGAACCTCAACGCAGGTGGCAGTGAGACAAAGGAAATACCGCTTGGGGCTCGCATCGTGGCAGTTGCCGACGCTTTTGATGCCATGACCACGGACCGCCCTTACCGCAGGGGCATGCCGCCATGGCAGGCAGTCGAAGAGCTTGTGACAAAAGCAGGGAAACAGTTTGATCCCCTTGTTGTCGAAGCGTTCAAGCGCGTCCTCGCCAGAAAAATGGAGACCATTTAAGGCACGCCTTTCGTTCCAGGCAATGCGCCCTTTGGGAAAGGCGGACCTCGCCCCTCAGACTATTTTGGTATGCCTTCTTTCGCAGCCTTGATCAAGGCGCCCTTTCATGATAAATTAGCTTCTGATCAGTCTTTCACAAATCGATGAAATCACCGGCGGATAGGAGAATAATGAAAGCACGGCCGAGGTTCAGGATGTACGCTGCCCTTCTCGTGGCAATGGCGATGCTCGCTGTCCCCTTCTGGGGTCTCGCAAAAGAGCCCTTGCCAAAGGGGCCGCCATCCTCGGGAAGAGTCGCATTCGGCGTGCTGCCGGTCATACAGGCGCTCCCCCTTTTTGCGGCTGCAGACAAGGGCTTCTTCAAAGATGAAGGTCTCGGCGTAGAGCTCATCACGTTCAATTCCGCCCTCGAGAAGGATGTCGCGTTCACCTCCGGCCAGATAGCGGGATACTTCGGGGACCTGCAGACGTGCATCGTGCTCATCGGCAACGGGGCGCCCATGAAGATCGTTGCGGAGGTATACAACGCGACGAAGAGCCGGAGGACTTTCGCCCTCCTGATCTCCCCGAAATACGCGGGAAAGGGATTGAAGGAGGCGGCGGAGGCAGGCGTGGCTGTCAGCTCCAACACGATCCTCGACTACCTCACGATGAGATTTTTCGCATCCAAGGGCATTCCACTGAGCCAGACCCGCACGGTCGAGATGAAGAACATCCCCATCCGCATGCAGATGCTCCTCGGCGGGCAGGTCCCTGCTGCCGTGCTTCCTGAGCCGCTTGCCACACTGGCTGAATCGAAAGGCGCCCGGGTGCTCGCGGATGACGCGGGCACAGGATGGTCCTCGACGGTGCTCGCCTTCAACGAGGCCTTTCTTGCAGGCTCTGCCGATAGGGTAAAGGCCTTTTTGAGGGCCGTAGATAGAGCGTCTGCCTCCATCAGCAGCAAGCCGGAGGATGTTCGGCCCCTCATGAACCGGGAATGTCGCATCCCCGATGAGCTCCAGAAGTCCTTTTTCGTACCCGAGTTTCCGCGACTAACCCTGCCGTCAGCCGCCCACGTGGATGACGTGTACCGATGGCTCTCGCAAAAGGGGGTTGTCAGGCGAGACCTTACCTATAGTCAGATGGTGGCAGATGGCTACCTCCCCTGAGCTGCTGCGGGTGAGCCGTCTCAGGAAGACGTTTTACGGCGGCAGCGATCCAAAAACCATTCTCGATGACATCAACTTCAGCCTTTCTCCTCACGATTCCCTTGCCGTCGTCGGGCCGTCAGGGTGCGGGAAGACGACGCTCCTCTTGATGGTCGCCGGCCTCCTTGCGCCTTCGGAAGGCACGATCCACATAGAAGGGACCCCTGTCAGGGACTCGACGAAGAGCATTGCCCTCGTGCTGCAGCACTATGGGCTCTTCCCGTGGAAGACAGTGGCGGCGAACATTTCTTTGGGCGCCAAGCTGCAGAAAAGGAGGGTATCGGACGACGAGCTTCGGGAAGTCAAGCACGACCTCGGCATCGAGGACCTCGACCATTTCTATCCGGCGCAGCTGAGCGGGGGGCAGCGCCAGCGCGTGGCACTCGCGAGGGCCATTCTCCTGCGGCCGACCCTCCTCCTCCTCGACGAGCCCTTCGCTGCCATCGACACGATCACCAGGGAGCGTCTGCAGGAGGGGCTCTTGGAGATCTTTGCACAGCGCCGGTTCAGCTTCATTATCGTCACCCACAGCTTTGACGAGGCCGTATTCCTGGGCAAAAACATCCTCGTCCTCGACAACGGGACCGGTATACGGGCCATGCTCGAGAACGGGAAGGCGGGTGATCCCGCATACCGGAGCACGCCGGAGTTTTTCGAGCGGAGCATGGAGCTCCGGCGGGTGCTCGAGGATTCGCCATGAGCTGGCGGAGCCTCGCTGCCTATGGGATCACCATACTGGCAATCTACCTTCTGTGGTACGTCCTTTCCTTTCTCTTGGGGAGCAATCTCCTCCCCGATCCCTTCCTTGTCTTTGGCCGGGGCGTATCAGAGATCGGGGCCTACACGTTCTGGCAGCACGTGGAGGCGAGCGCCTTCCGCATCCTTGCGGGCCTTTTCATCGCCTTTGTCACTGCCGTGCCTCTGGGGCTCTTTCTCGGGAGCAATCCCCGTTTCGACCGCCTCTTCTCGCCCCTCATTTACCTGGGCTATCCCGTTCCGAAGATCGTCCTTCTTCCCATCGTCTTCGTCATGTTCGGCCTCGGAGATACGAGCAAGATCGTCCTCATCACCATGATCATCTTCTTCCAGCTCCTCATTACGACAAGGGACGCTGCCCGGTCCATCGACACCGAGGTGGTCTATTCTCTGAAATCGCTGGGCGGCAGGCGCCTCGCCTTCTATCACCACGTGGTTTGGCCCGTGAGCCTGCCCGGCATATTCACATCCCTCCGCATCGTCACGGGCACAGCCGTGGCAGTGCTCTTTTTTGTCGAATCCATAGGCACAAACCGGGGCCTCGGCTTCTACATCATCGATTCCTGGGGACGCGCAGACTACGCCACCATGTTCGTGGGTATCATTGCCCTCTCCGTCATCGGCATCGTCCTTTACGAAACCTTTGACCTCCTCGAGAGGAGGTTTTGTAAGTGGAAAAGCGCGTAGAAAAGAGATACCGCTCCGTGACCGAAGTTACCGATCATGAGCGGATCATCATGGTCAAGGAGATATTCTCTACCGTGACCGCCAGCTACGACTTTCTCAACCATTTCTTGAGCCTCAGGCGCGATATCGCCTGGCGCAGGTTGACTGCCAAAAGGATGTCCTTTCCCAGGACGCGCCAATACCTCGACGTGGCGTCCGGAACAGCAGACCTGGCCATAGAGGCGGTCCGCAGGCATCGGGACATCACGGCGACGGGCATCGATTTCGTGAAGGCTATGCTAGACGTCGGGCAGGCCAAGGTGGTTGCCGAAGGGCTAGCTCAGCGCATACAGTTGATGCAGGGGGACGCTCTTTCTCTGCCTTTCAAGGACGACTCCTTCGATGTGGTCGGCATGGCCTTCGGCATTAGGAACATTCCGGATAAGGCGCAAGCCCTAAGGGAGATGACTAGGGTGGCGATCCCCGGCGGCAGGATCATGATCCTCGAGATGTGCTTCACCCACAACTGGTTCTCGACCCTCATGTACCGGACCTACCTCAACCGGATCCTGCCCCGCATCGCGCGAGGATTCTCCCTCAATCCTGGAGCGTACGCCTATCTTGCCGACTCGATCATGAATTTCCCCTCCCCAGGGGAATTCCTTTCACTCATGGAAGGCGCCGGATTGGTCGATCTGGAAAAAGAGAAGCTCACCTTCGGCGCCACGTACCTCTACACGGGCAGGAAACCCATGGAGAGCCTGACATGAGCCAGGGCCGCATCGCAGCGTGGGTGCAGGCAAGCCGACCTCCGTTTTTCATCGCGACCCTCGTGCCCCTCCTCGTCGGCTGGATGCTGGCGAGGGGCTCCGGTGCCCATCCCGGCAGATTCCTCCTCGTGGTGGCCGCCTGTTTCATAGTCCATCTCGCGACGAACCTGGCGAACGATTATTTTGACGACGCAATCGGGTGCGATTCCGGGAAATCCATCGGGGGGTCACGAGTCATCCAGGAAGGCAAGATCTCCCCCAGGACCATCTTCCGGGCAATTGTCTGCCTCTATGCCTTTGCCTGCGCGATCGCCGTATACCTGATGGCAGTGCTGCGTCTCCCCGCAATTTTACCCTTCGTGCTCTTCGCTTTTCTCAGCAGCCTCTTCTACGTGGCGCCGCCGGTCCGATACGGATACCACGGGCTCGGCGAGCTCCTCGTCGGTATCAACATGGGGCCGATCATGGTAGTCGGGACCTGTTGGGTCCTTGCCGGCTCCCCTTCATGGAAGGCCCTGTACGTCTCGATTCCCATAGGTCTCATGGTCGCCTCCATCCTCTACTACCAGAGTCTGCCTGACATGAAGACAGACCTTGAGGCGGGCAAAAACACCCTGTCGGTGAAACTTGGCAGGAAGGGGGCCGAGGCGGGCCTCGTTCTCTTTTTCATCCTCATCTACGCCTCCATTATGGCGCTCGTTCTCCGGGGGGTCGTCTCCTGGGTGGCGGGCCTGTGCGTTTTCGGCATCCCCCTTTTTCTGAGACTCACCTTTCTCGTGAGAAGGGCGGAAAACTGGGTCCTTTTAGATCAGTACGGCAAACACGTGAGGATGCTCTATTTCATCAACGGCTGTGCCATTATCCTAAGTCTTGTCTAGACGGATCGATCCCGGGCAAGGCTCCATCCAAGCCCTTCCCGACAGGGTGGGCGAAAAGGACTTGTCCAATATCCATTTCCGCCGATAATACTCTGTAGTACCTTCAGAAGAGACGGGCGAGGTCCCGTCGCATGGAGCAAGGAGAGGGAGGCCTCACACGGCAGACATACGCATCAAGATCGACATAGACGAAAAAGAGGGCAAGGCATATGTGACCCTGCTGCCGGACGCGGAAAGACCGTCCCTGGAAGACGTGGTTGCCGAGCTGAAAGCCCAGGGTGTCCCTTTCTGGATAGACAAGCCTGCTGTCGATGCCATGCTGAAGCAGGCGCCCGCTGATCAACGGACCCTGGTGGCCTCCGCAAAGGACGGAACAGTCACCGTCACCGTGGAAAAGAACGAGAGCGAGGCGTACATGGTCCTCGCGCAGGCTTACGGGGGCCGGGAAGTGGAGAGAAAAGACGTGGAAAAGGCCCTCGAGGCGCAATCGGTCCGGACCGGCATAGACTACGAAGCCATCGAAAAGGCCCTCACCCTCAAGGCATGGGACACGAGAACATCAATAGCCAAATGGGTGGAGCCCGTTCACGGCGAAGACGCCAAGATCGAATATCTCTTTAGAACCACATCTACGATCCAACCAAAAGAGGTAGATGGGCTCAAGGTCGACTACAGGGAGCTTGAAACGGTGGTATCCGTGCACAAGGGCACGCCTCTGGCGCAAAAGACGCCGGCGACCAAAGGAAAAGACGGCTTTACCGTGAGCGGAAGGACCCTTGCCGCAAGGCCGGGAAAAGACGACAGGCTCTCCGCGGGCAAGGGCACGAAACTCTCCGACGATCGCCTCCAGCTCGTGGCAGACATCGACGGCCAGCCCATATTGCGGGACAAGACCATCACGGTGGAGCCCGTGCTCTCCGTCGACGGCGACATCGATTTCTGCACGGGCAACATAGACTTCGCGGGCAGCGTGAGGGTTGCGGGCAACGTGGTTTCCGGGTTCACCCTCAAGGCTTCAGAGCACGTCCACGTGGAGGGTCTCGTCGAGGACTGCCACATAGAGGCGGGAGGCGACGTTCTCATAAAGGGCGGCATCCAGGGCGGGCAGAAAGGGGTTGTGAAAGCCGGCGGGAACGTAAGCGCCCTCTTCATTGAAAGGGCCTCAATCGAAGCAGGAGGAAGCATCGTCGCAGGGCAGATCCTCCACTCTACGCTCCTCGCTGGCGATCAGGTGACCATCACCATGGAGAAAGGCCATATCTGCGGGGGCACCATCGGCGCCCGCAACCTCATAGAGGCACGCATCATAGGATCGGAATACGGGACGTGGACAGAGCTCTCCGTAGGTTTTCAGCCAAAGGATAAGCTCAGACTCGAAGAGATGAAGCACGAGAAGGTCGAACGAAAGGCCGCCCTTGAGGAGGCGGAAAAGGGCATTGCCACCCTCGATGAATTCCGCGCCGAGGCTAAACGCTGGTGGCCCAGGCACGAACAAGCGTACGAGCGTCTCCAGACGGGCCGGGCAGCCCTCATGGAGAGGCTGAGCTTCCTCGAACGCGAGATTGTCACCCTGGAGGAGGCCCTTGGCAGCGCGGAGACCCCGCAGATAAGAGCTTCGAAGGTCATCTATCCGAACGTCAATATCCACATAAAAGAGCTGGTCTACCTCAATCAGAGCGAGCTGACGAACACGCTCTTCTGCGAGAAGGAGGGAGAGGTACAGGCCATGCCGTACGTGAACTAGCCTATCTTTCGCCTCGCGGCCTTTCTGGAAGACTCGCCCTACTTCCAGACCACCCAGACAAGGATGTTCTGCTTCTTTTCCCCGTCTCTCCGGTACTCGATGTCCTTGACCGCTCGCTTCATGGCCCTCGTGGGCGGCGCGTCTTCAGGCTTCGAGCCCTCCCCCATGGTTTCGGGGAATGCGCTCATCACGAGCATGTTGAAAGGAACGCCAGAGTCTACGATGGTGACGAGGAGGGCCCCCATGTCGTTGGTGCCGCACGTGATCTTGATCTCTTCAGTGCCCAGGGGACAGGCAAAACGGATGATATTGCCCAAGGCTTCCTCCAGAGCCATGCGGATCTCTCCGATCCTGCCCTCCTCGAAGGCCATGTCGCGGGCGTAGGATGACACGAAGCCTGTGAGGGCAGGGATAGCGTCCGGCCGGGCTGCCGCAAAGAATTCGCTCTGCCCGTCACTGTCAAAAGGTTTCTTCATGGCATGGATCCTGTGAGGCTGCCCGCAAAGTCGCGAGAAAGGAGCCTTTTGATTGGCGAGAGGCTCATGCGGCGGGCTTGGCCCTCCGTCTCTCGAGCTCCGCAAGGATCTGTTTCCTGAGCCTGATCGAAACCGGTGTGATCTCGACCAGCTCGTCGTCGTTGATGTAGGAAATGCATTCTTCCAGGGTCATCCTCACCGCTGGGGTGAGAATGACCGCGTCGTCAGAGCCCGAGGCGCGCATATTCGTCAGCTTCTTCCCCTTGGCCGGATTGACCACGAGGTCGGCTTCGCGGGAATGCTCGCCGATGATCTGTCCTTCGTAGACCCTCTCCCCTGGCCCCAGGAACAGCCGGCCCCGCTCTTGGAGGTTGAAGAGAGCGTAGGCCACTGTCGTACATTGCTCCATGGCAATGAGCACCCCTTTCGCCCTGTTCTTGATCTCGCCGGCGTACGGGCCGAATTCGAGGAACACGTAATTCATCACCCCCATGCCCCGCGTCTCGGTGAGGAACTCGGAACGGAACCCGAGGAGTCCCCTCGTGGGTATTCTGTACTTTAGCCGGGCCATCCCGTTATTCTGGTGCATCTCCACAAGCACGCCTTTCCTGCCTCCGAGGTTTTCGATCACCCTTCCCATGTAAGCCTCATCCACGTCGATGATCAGCTCCTCGTATGGCTCCAGCCTCTTGCCCTCTTCCTCCCTGAAGATCACCTGGGGCCTCGTGACCTGGAATTCGTACCCTTCCCTCCGCATCTTCTCGATGAGGATGGAAAGGTGCAATTCGCCGCGCCCCGAGACCTTGTACCCTTGGGCATGCTCGAGCTCTTCAACCACGAGGGCAACGTCCGACAGGGTTTCCCTGAAAAGCCTCTCTCTCAGGTGCCTCGATGTGACGAACCTTCCCTCCTTCCCATAGAAAGGCGAATCATTGGGGACAAAGGTCATGGAGACGGTGGGCGGATCCACACGGATCCCTTCGAGGGGCACGGGGACAAGGGGATCGGTGAGGGTCTCGCCGATGGTGATGTTCTCCATGCCAGCCACTGCCACGATCTCCCCCACGCCTGCCTCATCTGTTTCGATCTTCTCGGTCCCTTTGAACCGGTAAGCCTTCGTGATCCGTGCGGGACGGGGCGCGGATGCGGGCGTGGCCACCGCTACCTCTTTGTCTACGTGGAGCCTGCCCGAGGTGATCTTGCCTATGGCGAGCCTTCCCAGGAACGGCGAATAGCTCAGGGAGCTGACGAGCATCTGCAGGGGCCCTTCCGCATCTCCCACAGGGCATGGAATGGCATCGATGATCATGTCAAAGAGGGGCATCATCGACCCTTCTCTCCTCGTGTGATCGAGGGTTGCGTACCCTTCCTTGGCCGAGGCGAAGATCACGGGGAAATCGAGGATGTGGTCCGGCGCATCGAGCTTGACGAAGAGGTCGAAGACCTCGTCCACGACTGCGTCGCAGCGGGCCGCCGGCTTATCGATCTTGTTGATGACCACAAGCACTGGCAGGTTCAGGGCGAGGGCCTTCTTGAGCACGAAGTACGTCTGAGGCATGGGGCCTTCGGCAGCGTCCACGAGAAGGAGGGCTCCGTCCGCCATCCTCAAGACCCTCTCCACTTGGCCCCCGAAATCGGCATGGCCAGGGGTATCGATAATATTGACCGTATAGCCCTTATAGATGAACGAGCCGTTTTTGGAGGCGATGGTAATGCCCCTCTCCCTTTCGAGGTCCATGGAATCCATCACCCGCTCTTCGACCACCTGGTTTTCCCGAAATAGACCGCTTTGCTTGAACAGCTGGTCCACGAGCGTCGTCTTTCCGTGATCGACGTGGGCGATGATTGCAATGTTGCGTATCTTCTCCTGCACCGTGAGCCTCGTTCGTGATTATTAAAGCGACGGAAGGCCTTTCGAGTCAATAAAATACCTGAAACTGCGCGAATAATCAAGCCCCGGTCAGCTACCATGCCTTCTCCGCCTCAAAACGCAACGGCACCCCTCCTCCGCTTGAAGGCGACGGGTCCTTGAGAGCGACGAGCTGACAAGGCAGGCGGTCGGCGGGTTGTCTCATTTTGATTGGCAGAGTGGGAGAAATCGTAGTAGAGTTATCGACGCCTCGTGAGCTGGCCCGAAAGAACGGTTTGTGCCGGCCCCGCATGAAGATAGGGATAGGGGGTCTTATGGAGAATGTTCTCATCTACGACGACCAACTGGCCTCCGCAGAGTACACGCCGTCCCACCCGTTCAAGCCGGTCAGGGCAAAGCTCTTCATGGAACTGCTGCACCGGTACTGCGAGATCAGCGATGAGCGCTTCACAATGAAGAGGCCGGAGCCTCTCGACGAGGAGCTTCTCTATCTCTTCCACGAGAGGGCTTATATAAATCTGTTAAAAATGGCTGAGAGGGGCGAGTTCAGCCCGGACATGGTGCAGGCGGGACTGGGAACGGACGAGAACCCCATCTTCAGGGGCATGTTTCAGCTTGCCCTGACCATAGCGGGGGGCACGCACGGGGGAGCCAGGCTGCTTGCGGAAGGCGCGGCCAGGGCTGTCTTCGATCCCATAAGCGGCCTCCATCACGCCGGCAGGAGGCGGGCTGCGGGTTTCTGCTACGTCAACGACATCAACATCGCGATCGCCGAGCTCGTGAGAATGGGACGGAGGATTGCCTATGTCGACATAGACGTCCACCACGGGGACGGCGTGCAGGAGGCGTTTTACGCGACGGACAGGGTACTCACCATATCGCTTCACGAGTCGGGGGAGACCCTTTTTCCCGGCACGGGCTTCGAGACAGAGATCGGCATCGACAAGGGGAGGGGGTACAACGTGAATATCCCTCTCAGGGCCGGCACTGACGATGAGGTCTACGTGGAAGCCTTCGAGGCTGTCGTGCCTCCCCTGGTGGAGCGCTTTCGGCCAGACATTGTCTTTGCTCAGATTGGGGCGGATACGCACAGGGACGATCAGCTTGCCCATCTTAACCTCACGAGCAACGCTTACAAGCAGGTGGTATCGCGGATCAACGAGCTTTCCCCCAGAATCATGGCCATGGGCGGAGGGGGCTACAACGTTTACAAGACAGCGGCCCTCTGGACGCTTGCCTGGTCCGTATTGATCGGGACTGAGCCGGCAGACAAGTTCACGGGTCTTGTGGGGGGCATGATGTACGGCCCGGAGGCAGAGGCAGGGAGCCTCGAAGACTTGCCTTTCTCCCTCACGGGGAGGGAGAAGGAGCTGTGCCAGGCGCAGGTGCAGCGCGTAGTGGGGTATATCAAGAAGACAGTCTTCCCCATCCACGGATTGTAGGCTACATTTCTTTGTACGGTATGGAGAGGGCCCTGAGGAATTCTTTTTGAAAGTCCTCCTCCAGGGCAAGCTCGATGTGCGTCACAGTCCGGGCAACCCGGTCAGCCTCTGTGCGCTTGTCCCTGTCCATGAGCGCGAGGTAGGCCCCGTGGCCCGCTGCGTTTCCGATCATGTCGATCTTCTCCGGATCGATCCAGGGAAAAAGACCCAGGGCAAGGGAGTTCTCCTTGTCTATGTGCATGCCGAAAGCGCCCGCAATCGCAAGGCGCGGCAAGGAATCGATGTTGAGACGACGCATGAGGACCCTGCAGCCTCCGTGAAGGGCCCCTTTTGCGAGCTGGATCTGCCGTACGTCTCTCTGGGTGAGCACTATGTCCCTCCCCATGGGCGATTCATGCTTCCAGGCCAAGACGAATTCAAGGGCGCCCGATTGCCCCATTCTGAGCCTCTTGGTCCTGCCGTTTTCTTTGAAGGCCCCGTCTTGACCGATGAGGCCCGCCTTGAACAGTTGGGCGATTGAATCGATAATGCCCGAACCGCATATGCCCACCGGCTTGAGTTCCCCTGCCCCATGCTCACTAGCCCAGCCCTCCGTGCCGACGACCGCGTAGTCCGCCTCGAACGCATCGGGGTCTATGCGCACTTTTTCTATGGCCCCCGCCGTTGCTCTCATGCCGCTCGCAATGTGCGCCCCTTCAAGGGCAGGACCCGTAGCGCACGAGCAGGAGAAGAGCTGCTCCCGGTTTCCCAGCACGAGCTCCCCGTTCGTGCCGAGGTCTATGATGAGGGAGATGTTTTCCCGGCAATAGGGCTCTTCGGAGAGGAGGACCGCGACATTGTCGGCCCCTACAAAACCCGCCTCTATGGGCAGCACGTGAGCATAGGAAGAGGGGTTGATGGCGATTCCAAGGTCCCGGACCCGCACATCCACGGACCCCTGGATCGACGGACTGAAGGGCCAGAGACCCAGGTGGTCCGGCGGAATCCCCAGGAAAATATGGTGCATCACCGTGTTGCCAACGACGGTCATGTCCATGATCCTCGAGGCCGAAAGGCCGTTGGAAATTGTCATCTGCTCGATCAGCCCATTCACGGCGCGGAAGAGTTCCGTCTGCATGCGCCTCACCCCTTGCCCGGGGTGATGGGAAGAGTAGGAGATGCGGGACATGATGTCCGTTCCAAAGAGCACCTGCGGATTTGTCGTCGAAGCGGTCGCAACAATGGTTCCGTCTCTCAAGTCGCACAGGTAGAGGGCAACGGTGGTGGTGCCCACGTCAAGGGCCAGTCCCAGGCAGGTATCGTCCTGGCCGGGCACGATTGAGACGATCTCCCTATCCATCCAGACGAAAACCGTGATCTTGCCCTGTCCTTTTGCCTCGTCTATGACTGTTGCGAGGTTCTTGAGCACAGCTATGTCCGCTGATAGGCCCTCGAGACCGTACTGCCCGCGAAGAAGCCCGGCCACACGCTCGAAGGAGGCTATGTGCGCACCTTCTTCCTCGGGGATCTCCAGAACATAACCCTTGACCGCAGGGTTTATGACAGGCGATCTTTTGGGGAAGGTCTTTTTGGCGGACTCAGAGGAGAGCACGTTCTCCTGAGGCATGAGAACGGTCAGGTCCCCCGTGACACGGGCCATGCAGGCTAACCGGTAGCCTAGGCTCTTGTCGATGAGGCTGATGAACTCGGATTCTTCCTGCGTGAAAGGGCCGGCCTCGCCCTCCAGAATGCGGACCCTGCATTTGCCGCACTTGCCTTTGCCGCTGCACTGGGAGTCGATGTAGAGACCTGCGTCAAGGGCCGCATCGAGAACAGTTTTCCCTGCCTCTTGAAAGACCTCCGTAAGGCTTGGGGCAAAGAGTATCCTATGGCTCTCCACGGGCAATGCCCCCTTGCTCGTTATTCATCGGCCCCTTCGTGTCGAGCAGCGAGACGAAAGCCCAGGGTAGAGGGCAAGGAGAGACTCGGGCTTGGCGCCCATGGAAATGCCGCCCATGGATCCCAATATGAGCCCGCCCTCGGCAAACTCCTCCTCAGCCCGCCTGCATTCCTTCCTCACCGCTTCAGCGTCCCAGGCCATGATGTCTATGTGCCCCATGAAGGAGACCGAGTTGCCGAATTCGGCCCGCAGGTCGTAGACATCCATGCTGCCGTTCGCATCCACGGGATGTATGCACTGATAACCCGCCTCTATGAGGAACCCGATAACATTCCGCATGTCTCCATCCGAATGAAAAAAGGCAAAAAGCCCATTCCCCTTTATAATCTGCGCCATGTCTCCATAGGCAGGACCGATCTCGCTGACGAAAAGGTCGGGGGAAAAGAGA
>CAYZAF010000399.1:0-2584 GCA_964476435.1 uncultured Syntrophaceae bacterium | reverse complement strand
CCTCGTTGGCAGAGCAGCACATGCCCGCGAGGTTGATGCCCTTGGCCCCTACCTTCTCAGCCGCCTTCCTGATCTCTGGATCTTTCGCGGCCGTGACGAGAAGCTCAGGCAGCAAGGGCTCGTGGCCGTGGACGATGACGTTCACCTGGTCTTCCTTGAGGACGCCCAGGTTGAAGGTGCCGAGCACCGGCACAGGGGTGCCGAACATGATGTCCTGGAGGTCCGTCGATATCATGGAGCCTCCCCAGCCGTCAGCGAGGGCGCAGCGGGTCGCCTGGAGCATGAGGTGCTCGTAATCCTGATCGACCCCCATGTGGGTGCGGTGCATGACCTCGACGACCTCGCGGTCCACACCCCTGGGCACGACGCCGTATTTGCGCCATATCTCCTGTCTCTTCAGGGGCGCTTTCTTGATGTGGAGGAGCTCCCCGTGCTGCTTGCCGAACTGCTCGAGCGCTTTCTCGCCGATGTCGAGGGCGATCTCGCTCGCGGAGCGGCCTTCGGTGGGTACGCCGAAGTCGAGGGCCACCTCGAGGAGCTTCACCTCGTCCTTTATGGTGAAGCCCTGGGCCTCACCCTTGGCTGCCTTGATGAAGGTCTCCACCACCTCCCTCGCGTGGTCCGAGTGGGAGGCGGTGCCTGCGGCGATCTTGCGGGCGAAGTTGCGGGCCACCACCGTGTCGATGGTCGCTCCGCATACGCCGGCGCGCTCCTTCTCCTCCCCCTTCTTTCCGCGAGGCATTCTGCAGGGTCCCATAGCGCATATTTTGCAGCAACTTTCCTCCACCCCTATGGGACAAGGCTTCAACGCGTCGGCCCTGAAGAAGGCAGTGCTTATCTTCTCCTTCTCCGCCTTATCGAGAAGCTCGATAGTCGCTTGGTCTACGCTTCTTATCTTTTCTTCCGACATATTTCCCCCTTGTTTCTCTTTTTTTATGTGAGTTCCTCGATCATCCCCTTCACTGAGGAGATGGCCTCTGGATGTCTCATGATGAGTATGTCCGCCCCTGCAACGGCGAGGGTCATGGCCGCAACCGCCTCCATGATCACCGCCCGCATCTTCTCGTCGCCGAGCTTCGGGTTGTCCGCCTTCTTCGTCTTTGCCTCCTTCGTCTTCCACACTTCGTTCGCCAGGTTGCAGACAATGGGCGCCTGCAGCTTGACGTCCCCCTGGGTGAGGGCTGCCATGCGGTCCCTCTCGATGACCGAGTACGAGTATTCGAGGCCGTAGCCCAAGCCGCCGGTCGTGGGATCGATGAGGAGCTTCTCGTCCGGGACCCCGAGGTTGCCCAGGAGAATGTTCAGCTGTTTGGCGAGGTTCACGTCGATGGGGGTGGACGCGATCACCGTGTGGCCGTAGCCGATGGCCATGGCCCCTATCTGCTTGTAGTTCTTGTCGGTCACCGGACCGAGGGCGACGTTCTTCCCCTCGCAGGCCTCGGCAACGCCCTTGAGCATGGCAGCGTCCTTCTCGTCGTTCGCGCACCCCCACACGATGAGGGGCACGGATATGGCCTGCGACACGGCGCGCACCGTGGCAACCACCTCTTCCACCGGCCTGTTGCGGCCGTTCGGGTCCGCGCTCTTGAGAAGCAGGGCTATCATGCCTGCGCCGTAGCTATCGATTGATTTTTTTGCCCAGGCAACGGGATCCTTGATGACGTCCCGGTAGGGCTCTATGGCCCAGTCGGGCCAATCCTCAGGCTCGTAGTCCCACACCTCGTGAGCGATGCGGGGCGCCCTCGGCATGGGCCCCTCGAAGACATAGAAGGGGTAACACCCTTCACCCCCCACGCTGACCGCAGATGGTCCGGTGCCGAGCGTGACCTGTTTGATGGTGCCGGTGTAGTTAATCTTGGGTATGGAAAAAGCCATAGCTACCTCCCTCCTTCGTTCGCTGGTATGGTCATTTCACGCTCTTTAACTCCTCTCAAGCCTCCTGCTTTCTCCTCTCGGAGCCGAACCAGTCGGAGCTGTACCAGTAGCGCAGGGCGGTCCGCAGATAAGCCATTCTCTCCTCGTTCGTCGGCAGCTTCTCCTTCCAGTCCGCTGCGCCCTCCGGCTTGCCCGGATCGTACGTGGGCCCCAGCACCTTCACCTTTTTGCCTTCGAAGTTCTCTTTTTCCTCGTATTTATAATCCGCCATGTACCCCTCCTCTTCCTGAAATTTTTCGGCTGCCCCGTCCGGCCCCGGGAGAAAGGCGCCCGTACGCGCCCGCCCCGAAGGTCCTTCCGTTGCCTCGTGCCGAACTCTTTGCTTTCATCTCTATATGCCTGCAGCCACCTTGGCCGCCTTCACCGTATTGAGCATGAGCATCGTGATGGTCATGGGGCCCACCCCGCCCGGCACAGGGGTGATGGCCGATGCCTTCTCCTTGATCGCGTCGAAATCCACGTCCCCCGCAAGCTTGGCTTTTCCCTCCGGGGTCATGCCGATCCGGTTGACGCCCACGTCTATCACCACAGCCCCTTCTTTGACCATGTCTGCGGTGATGGCCTTGGGCCGGCCCGCGGCCACGATGAGGATGTCGGCCCTCCGCGTGTGGAACGCCATGTCCTTTGTCGCCGTGTGGCAGATGGTCAC
>CAYZAF010000398.1:0-4230 GCA_964476435.1 uncultured Syntrophaceae bacterium | reverse complement strand
TGTCCGGGTAGGCGTTGAGCCGGACGTCTGCATAGTCGCCCAGGCGGACGAAGGGGAGGTCGTTCTCGTAGACGTCGCAGACGACCCAGACATAGTCGAGGTTGGCGATGGTGAACAAATTAGGCGAGTTGTCGAGGGTCTTCACGCCCGATCCGGCAGTCACGTTCTGTTCGATGATCACGCCGGAGATGGGGGCGTAGACGTTGACGATGCCCCCCTGGTGATCCGAGAGGTCCGTGACGCCGAGGATCCGCAGCTTCTCGATGGCGGCGTTGAGCGTCACCTTGGCCTTGTCCTCCACGTCCATGGCGACCTCCAGGTCCTTCCTGGCAATGGCCCCCTTCTCGAAAAGGACCCTCGCCCGTTCGAGCTGGGTCCGCGAAAGCGTCTCGTCGGCGACCGCCTGTCCGTAATCGGAGAAGGCCCCCGAGATGTCGGTGCTTCGCACCTTCAGGAGAAGCTGCCCCTTTTTCACCGCATCCCCGAGCCGGACCCTCACTTCTATGGCGCGGCCGGAGACAAGGGAGACTGCAGGCACGGAGCGCGATATATCGGGATTGACGACGCCGGTGACCGTAAGTTCTGGCGCCGCTTTGTGCTCGCCCGCCGCAATCAGGGGAAACTGCTCGGGGTGGTCTGTTTTGAAGAGGGCCGAGTCCCCCTCGCGCTCTACCTGGGCGGGAGGGGGCGCCCCGAGGTCCGCACTCCCCTTTCGGTCGCAGGCTGAGAGGAGAGGGATTACCAGGACAAAGAGAAACACGGCAAAAAAAATCTGCTTCATTCGATCACCTCCCGGCCCACAGCAAGATTTAGCTGGGCAGCGGCTGACAGGTAGGAACCGACCAGGGTGAGATAGGCTACGCGCACGCTCCGGTAGTCGCGCTGAGCATCGAGAAAATCGAGAAGCGACGCCCCTCCCCGCTCGTAGGAGAAAGTTACGGTATCGCGAACTGTCGACGCCTGCTGCAGGTAGTGCGTCTTATAGGGCTTAAGAAGGATGACGGTGCTCGTGATCGCGGCATAGGCGGATTCGACATCGCCCATGGCCTGGGCCTCCACGGCATCGCGCAGCCTCTCGCTGCGGGCGATGTCGAGCTTCGTGCGTGCCCTCTCCCCCTGGTTCCGATCGAAGATACGCAGGGGGATGCTCACGGAGACCCCCACGTAGCCGAAGCCGTACGGTCCTCCGGAGCTCTGCGGCAAGCGGCCGCCGTCCAGGGAGATGGTCGGATCGGTCGAGGCATCCGCCTCCGCAAGGTCATGGCTGCTTTTCGCCTGGTCGATCGCCAGCACAGCGGCCTTGAGGTCAGGCCGCGTATCGAGGGCAAGCTGCCGAAAGTCGGAAAGGGGCCGGATCGCTTCCGAAAAGTCAAACGGGCCCGCTACGTCGAACTGTTCGACTGGCCTCCGGTCGTTGAGGAGCATGAGGAGCTGGATCTTCGCGGTCCGGAGGTTCACCATGGCGGTCTGCACGTCCGATTCGTACTGGACGCGCTGGAGCTGCAGGCGATTGAGGTCGACCTGTGCGATGTCCCCGGTCTTGAACCGCTCGGCGCTCACATCGAGGACCCGGTCATAGTAGGCGAGGTTCTCGCGAGCGAGCGCGAGGATCGCCTTTTGCTGGAGGACCTGTATGAAGGCGCTCCGCAGGGTGAAGAGGAGCGTCCTTGCCTGGTCCGCGAGTTGAGATGCGGCGACCGCCGTCCCTTTCTTCGCAGTCTCGTACCTCAGCTCCCGCTTGTTCATTCGCTCAAAGAGGTAGCTCAAGGAGACCGACGGCTGCGCGTCATCCAAGGCCCCGTACGACCTGAAGGGATGGATGTAATCGGTTGCGGCGGTAAATTGAGGGTTAGGCCTTAGGGAAGCGGTGACCTCCTGCGCCTTCGCCTCCTCGATGCCCATCCGTCCGGCGAGGAGAGTCGGATTACGGTCGATGAATCGCTCGCGCACCTCCTGCCACGTGAGGGGCTGCTGCGCGAAGGATGCCGGGACGAGGCAGAGCACAAGAATGAAAGCTGCAGACGAGGTGCGCAACAGGCGCTCCATGGCGCCTCCGGAGATTGGGTGGACGGCTTCTTTCGCCAGGCTGAGGTATCCCGCTCCTATTTTGGCAATGAGAGGTATTGTGGCGGTGAGGAGGATAAGGCGGGCCATTGCCCTTTTTTCGCCGCACTCTGCCATCGCTCTTTTCATAGCACCTCGCATCTCTTGGACTGCTTTAGTATAGCATCACACCCTTTAGCAGACAAAGCGCCTGCCCCGGTCCCTCAAGATCCATAGCCCCTAGTAGCTCACCCTCAATCGTAAACTGTAGACGTCGACCGGACCCCTCGCCTTGTTGAACCCGGGGTTCTCGATGCGCTGGTAGTCCGGGCTGAGCTGGACGTATTTACCGAGCTGGATGCGATAGTAGGCCTCGAATATCTCTTCCAGCCCGTAGTTGAGCGCCCCATCGCCGAGGAGCAAGCCGACACCGCCTGCTGCGAGGTAGTGGCGGTGGGAGCCGGTGAGGCCCTGGGCTGCGCAGGCAATTCCGAAGCGGTCGTCATCCCTTCCCCAGTGGGAGCCCGCCACCTGGAGGCCGACGCTCGCGGTGCGATCGACCTCGGTATAGGACCATGCCGAATTCGTCCCGTTCTGCCAGCCTATACGAGCGAAGAGGCCTGTCTCTCCTTTGTCGGCCAAGGGCTGCTCCACGTTGAGGCCTGCGCCGTACCTGACGTGGCCGGGAGTATCGACTGCCGTCGTATCGGGCACGCCCCCTGTCGTAGGCGCCCCGAAAATGGCGTCCCGGAAATCGCCCATGCTGCCCTCGTTCCGATAGACGAGGAGGCGCACCACGGTGTTTGCGGGGCTCAACGTGAGCTCCACGTTGTCCCCCCGCGCCCTCAGGATGTCGGAATCGAGGATGTAGCCGTTCCGCTGGGTGTTTATCTGGTAGCTCCCGAGGGCGAGCCTCCAGAAAGGGTGGACGATGGCGGCGACGGCGCCGATGGTATACCCCCTCGTGTCCGAGGCGTAATCCCAGGCGGGGTTGTAGAGGAACGCGTAGTTGAGGAACTGGCTCCGCTGGTTCGACGCGTAGCGGTTCTGGTCGAAGTCGTCCGGGGGGGCAAGCTTGCCGCCCTTGATCTCGATCCTGTCGACGGGCTCCCTGCCGGGGAGCTGGTCCATGGAGGCCTGAGACTCTCCGCCCAGCTCTCCGGACAGGGGGATGAGGTAGCGGGCGCAGAGGCGCGCGAGGTAGGGGCCCTGGCCCAAGTCAGCGGTCCCTGCCCTCACCTCGTCCCCGTTCGTGTAGCCCCCGAGGCCCAGACCCTTGCTCAAGCCCTGTCCCCGGAACATCTCGAAATCAACATAGGCCTGGAGCGACTCCGTGAGCTGCGAGCCGAGGTAGAGGCCGTAGGTCTGCGTCAATTCCCGGCCGAGACCGTGGTCGAACCTCAGGCTGTCCTCGCCGATATAGGGACTGTGGAAGGCAGGCATGTTCTGGTAGATGAAGGTGGCCTGGGCCCCGAGGACCTGGGGGAGCCAGGGGGGCTGAGGCTTGATGGCCCCCTCGGTGGCATAGAGAGCCCCATACGGGAGAAGAGAGAAAATGAAGGCTGCAAGCAGTCCCGCAATGCGGCATGCCTTGGTATGCAGCATTGCGGGAAAGCCAGGATCGCGCTTACTCATGTCCCACCTCCTTTCTCTATCCCTCAACGAGGACAGGATACAGAAGCGGTAAGAAAAGGCAAAAGAACTTCGCCGCCCCGCTCCTCAGGTAGTCGTCGCTGGTGATCGCCCCGCGGGGATCGAAATACCCATGCTCCGTCAGCGCGGCGACGATGTCATGGCTTTTTGCCCTTGACGGGTCGTAATGGATGAGGAAGCTCCCCGTCGCGGTGTTCACCGCGATGCTCTCGATCCCGGACAGGTATCTGAGAAGATCGGCTATCTCCTTTTCCGCATGCTCGTTATGCTTCACGAGGGGGCTTTCGATCCTGAGCCTCCCTGGAATATCGTGGATGTAGTAGATCATCGGCGCACCTCCTTGAAGGAAGACGAAGCTCCATCCCCCACACTGCCAGGGCCGGAACGTCGGGCCATTGCCTTATGTGGTCGGGGCCTAGGGAGAAAGGAGGTCGAAAAGATGGTGCGTGACAGCCTCCTCCCAGAACCGCTTTCGGCTCAGGAGGAGGTCGAGAGGATCAGAGGATCCGACGACTGCGACCTGGAGCGATAGCG
>CAYZAF010000397.1:0-3051 GCA_964476435.1 uncultured Syntrophaceae bacterium | reverse complement strand
CTCGGACGCTCGTCTTCCGTGACGGGTACCCCAGCTCCTCTTGAGCGATGCGAATCGAGAAGGAACAGCCTTTTAGCGGACGGAAACCTTGTCTCTTTTACACCACATACCATTGAGATAAGGGCGTGTTACCCGTTGCCGACTTCGTGCATTGCCGAGGACTACTTAGAAAAGCTCGCGACGTTTTCGTCGAGGTAGAGACCCCCTGGAGCGAAGCGGAGCTGAGTGGTAGGGGGATGGGGGGACGCTCTCGACGAAAGAAGGAGCGAAGAGCTTTCGTTACGGCGAGGCTGCTAAGAGGAGGTAATGGGTGACACGGCCTAAAGCATAGCTTCCAAGCGCTCCAAGTGTGCATTCTGGGCAATCTTTTTGCTGTAGAGGCGCAGGTCGGATCTCTCGACGAAATAAGGAGCGATACCCAATTCTAGCGGCTCGGCCTGTCACAATGAATTTTGCGAAACGGTTTAGAACACCGCTAAACCTTACTTGGCCGGTCCGGTGATTCCGCTGTCCGCCCACGCTTCCTTGGCCGTGCCGGCGCCGAGCATGATCGCCATCTCGATATGGGGCTTGCGAAACTCTTTCCATACCAAGGGACCGTGAAAGGTCCCTTTCGGTACATAGAGACCCGTGTTCGTGCTGAACAAGAGAGGCTGGTCGCCCATATGGAACTCTATCTCGCCGCCGAGGTCCGTGGGGTTCTGGGGGTCGCCGCCCAGGTGGAGGACGATCTCGTCGTACTTCCGATGGATGTGTCGGTGGACGTGCGGGTTCGGCTCCGGAATGTCGTATATCCATCCGAGCTCGATGTAGTAGTTTGCCTCCGGTACCCGCTTGCTGCTCATGTAGGTCATCGTGGGGCTCTGGCGATTCCTGATTCCGGGTCCAGCCTCCCACAGGGGTTCCCGCACCAGGTACTTTTCGTAGTCGATCCGGGGCATCTCTCCCTCTCCTTGCCAAACATTCCTCACACGAAAATGACGTGGGCCCTACGCTTTCCCTATGTCTTTTCCCATGATGCTCCAGAAGATTTCTTCCATTTCGGAGGTCATCGCAAGTGCTCCCTCGGTCCCCGCCGCCTTGACCCGCAGGTCGTATGCCTTTTCAAGCTGAGGCAGAAGGTCCCTGACTACCGGAGAATCATCCACCTTTTCGTTGATCAGCCTGCGCTGCTCCAATGCCTTTTCGAAATCTTCCTTATCCACGGGAATGTCGTAGAGCATGTTCAGCACTTCCATGAGCCTGACCTTTCCCAGGTAGTCTTCCTCCAGCACGACATACTGGGGCAGGGAGACGATGAAAGCGACTGTCTCAATCCCTGCTTCCGCCGCTTTTTTCGCGATGAGGTTCACTATGCTCGACGGGCCGTGATGCATGATCGGCAGTGCCCCTGCTTTTCTTACGTCCTGGCGTGCCTCCTTTCCCATTCCGTATCCGCTGACGAGCAAGGGCCTTGTGTGAGGTACCATGTCGTGCATGCTCCCCAGAACGATGTATCTTTTCGCTCCAAGGGTCTTGAGGAGCTTCAAGACGGAATTGACATAAAACTCCGAATGGGAATGAGGCTCCAGGAGGCGGAGCAAGATGACATCGCTCCGACCTTCCCGTCTGGCATAGGAGATGGCAGTATTGGGGATGGACAGGTCACGGATGCCGTCTTCGATATGGATAGTAGGACGGTATCGCGTGAAGTCGTAAAAAACGCCGGGTCTGGACAGGGCTCCCAATTCTGTAGCGCCCAGTCGAGCCTCCAGTTCGGAGAGGACCAGACTCCCCACGCCGTTCACATCTATCCAGGGCCTGAGGCCAGCCAGGACGTAGGGCTCATGAAACTCAGGTACAGGGTCGTGCAATTGAAAGCAGCCTATCCTCATACGAAGATCCCCCTGCCGCGTAGCGTACCCTCATCGTCGATCGCCGTCGATGAGACAGGGAGCATTCTATCATGGGCGGATGGGAAGGACAATAAGCGAGCGCTTTCTGGCTTTGAGCTTGACAAGTTCCCCGTGTTGTACTAAATGGAAAGAGTATGCTGAAACGGGATGAGATGGAGAAGGCCCTCCGCGAGGCGGAAGAGAAGTACCGCCATATCTTTGAAAACGCCACGGAAGGCATATTCCAGGCGGGTGTTGACGGCCGATTCACGAGCGCCAATCCCGCCCTTGCCCGCCTCCACGGCTACAGCTCGCCCTCGGAGCTGCTGGAGGCCGTCAGCAGCATCCGCGATCACCTTTTCTGCGAGCCCGAAAGGCACAGCGAGCTCATCCGCCTCCTCCTTGCGAACGATGCGGTCTCCAACTTCGAGGCGCGCATGAAGCGCAAAGACGGGGGCGAGCAGTGGGTATCAATGAACGTCCGGGCCTTCAGGAACAATGAGGGCCGGATCCTTTTCTATGAAGGCACCATGGAAGACATCACCCGGCGCAAGGAGGGAGAGCAAGCCCTCGCCGAGAGTGAAGAGCGCTACCGGACCGTGATCGAGCACTCCAATGACGGGATCTCCTTCGCCAAGAGAGGTATACACGAGTATGTCAATCCGAGGTTCGTCGCCATGTTCGGCTACGATAGTCCCGACGAGCTCGTGGGCAAGCCGATCACTGTCATCGTCCATCCGGACGACCGGGAGAGGGTGCTCGACATCCATGCCCGCCGATGGAAGAAGCTGCCCGTCCCGCCCAGGTACGAGCACAAGGGGATTACGAAGGACGGGAAGACCATCTACGTCGAGGTATCGGCAGCGGAGGTCACCTACCGGAACGAACCAATGCTCGTCGTCTTCTTGCGAGACATATCGGAGAGGAAGCGGGCCGAGGAGGTCTTCCTCCAGTCCCACCGGCAGCTCGAGCAGCTCAACGAGGCGAAGACCAAGGCTGTCAACCATATCTCCCACGAGCTGAAGACGCCCCTCGCCGTGATCCAGGGAAACGTACGGATCCTTCGCCGTAGGCTCCAGCAAATGGCAGTGGACGGGAAGGTAGAGACGATGCTCTCTGCTATGGAGAGGAGCCTGGAGCGGCTCTTCCAGATGGAGAGGGAGGCGGACGAGATCCT
>CAYZAF010000396.1:0-3846 GCA_964476435.1 uncultured Syntrophaceae bacterium | reverse complement strand
AATCGGACGGATACGCTGCCGTGCAGCTCGGGTTCGAGGAGATCACCAAGGCTTCCCGGGTAAACAAGCCTTTGGCAGGCCATTTCAAGAAGGCAAACGTACCTCCCATGGCGAGGCTCAAGGAGTTCCGGCTGAGCCCGGAAGAGCTGGACCAGTATGAGGCTGGGGGCGAGGTTTCCCCGGACCTTTTCCAGCCGGGAGATTTTGTCGACGTCACCGGCGTCTCCATCGGAAAGGGATACGCGGGGGTCATCAAGAGACACGGCTTCTCCGGAGCGCCTGGCGGGCACGGTACCCATGAATTCTTCCGGCACGGCGGCTCCATAGGTCAGAACACGACCCCGGGAAGAACACTCAAGGGGAAGAGGATGGCGGGCCAGATGGGCAACAAGAAGGTCACTGTCCAGAGCCTTAAGGTGATTGAGGTGCGGGGGGACACGAACATCGTCATAATCGAGGGCGCTCTCCCCGGTCCGAGGAACGGGTATCTCATCATCAGGAAGGCAGTGAAGAAACAGTAGTCATACCCGTGCGTAAACAGCTTGGACTCGTCATCCCCTATATCAAGCGGTATAGGGGATTTCTTTTTCAAGGCATCCTCGCCCTCGTCGCAGCAGCCCTTTTTTCCGCGGCCATCCCTTTCCTCATCAAGCTAGCCGTAGACAGCCTCCTCGCGGGCGCAGGCAGCCGGGTCGTGCGGATCGTGGCTCTCACGGGCTTGTTCGCCCTCGTCCAGGCAGCACTGAAGTTCATGGCGCGCGCCCGCATCCTCAACAGCGGGAGGGAAATAGAATTCGGGTTGAGGAGGGATTTTTTCAGCCACCTCGCCTCTCTTCCCTACGTCTTTTTCAGGGAGCACTACCGCGGCGACCTCATCGCGAGGATGATGGCGGACATCGGGAACATCCGCACGATGGTCTCCATGGTTACCATCCACTTTTCGAGCACCATAACGACAACTCTCCTCAGCCTCATTGTGATGTTCAAACTGAGCCCGGTCATTACCCTCCTCTCCATGGCCCCCTTGTGCTTCCTCTTCCTCGTCGTACGCCGCTTCATGGGCAGGCTCCTTCGGGTATTCGCGGATATCCAGACCGTAAACGGGAACCTTTCGAAAGGCACCAACGAAGTTTTGTCGGGTATCAGGGTCATAAAGAACTATCTCCTTCGGGAAGAAGAGCGGAAGCGGTTCGAAGCGCTCAGCATTGACTACATGAAGAAAAACCTCGCCGCCACCAGGCTCTGGGGGCTCTTCTTACCCCTCATAGGCTTTCTCGGCGGCCTGGGCACCCTCTTTGTGATGTGGGTGGGAGGGTACTTCCTCATAAGGCACCGCATCACCCTCGGGGACTTCATCGCCCTCAACACGTACTACATGATGCTCATGGCGCCGGTGGCGGGCCTCGGATGGATATTCAACCTGTACCAGCGGGGTGTGGCATCGGTGCGAAGGGTCGAGGAGATATACGAGAGCGGGCCTGAGAGGGTCGACGGCGTTGACCCCGGGCCTCTGGAGGGCAGGGTCACGTTCGACCGTGTCACGGTGACAAAGGACGGCCGTCCCATAGTGAGCAACGTTGCCTTCACGGTGAACCCGGGCGAGAAGCTCCTCATCCTGGGGCCCACCGGGGCAGGGAAAACGACCCTTCTCAACATCATGCTCGGCCTTGAACAGGACTATGCC
Organism: uncultured Syntrophaceae bacterium; assembly: GCA_964476435.1. Taxonomy (GTDB): domain Bacteria; phylum Desulfobacterota; class Syntrophorhabdia; order Syntrophorhabdales; family WCHB1-27; genus CAVVNC01. Next base: position 2,162 of record CAYZAF010000396.1, on the reverse strand, counting down.
GGCTCTGTCCTCATCGACGGCATGGATATCCGGGGCCTCTCCCTATCCGCACTCAGGAAAGCAATCGCCCTGGTGCCGCAGGACCCCTTTCTCTACTCAACGTCCGTCAGGGAGAACGTCTTTTCCCCTTCTGACATCGACCGTTTGATCCATGTTGTTCAGATGACCGATGAGATAGGCAGATTCGAAAAGGGCCTGGAGACAATCGTCGGCGAGCGTGGGGTGACCCTGTCGGGCGGGCAGAAACAGAGGCTCACCCTTGCCCGCGCCCTGTCGAGGAAGCCCCGCGTGCTCCTCCTCGACGATCCTTTCACCCATGTGGACGGCTATACCCAGCAGGCGATCTGGGAGAAGATGGGGACGCTCTTGGAGGCCATGACAATCATCATCGTGTCGTCCAAGCCCCTGCCCCTGCCTGACCTCGACAGGGTCGTGGTCCTCGCCGACGGCTCGGTGGCGGATCAGGGCTCGCCCGACGAGGTGCTCCTGCGGAACTCCTACATGAAGCTCTTCTACGAGGTGCGGGAATAATGGGCTTTGCGAAGGGCCTGGTAGCTGACTTCCTTTACAAGTATGTGGCCCGCTACAAGCGCATGGCCTTCCTTTCCCTCGGCCTCATGCTCGTTGTCGCCGCGTCGAGGATGGCTCCGGCCTACATTCTCAAAGTAGCCATTGACAGGTTCATAAGCCGGGGCGACTTCTACGGCCTCTCCATGGCGGCACTGCTCTACCTTGCCTTCATCTGCCTCGAATATGCCGGCATCTATCTTCAGATATACGTGTCCCAGTTCTTCGGCCAGAGTGTCATCCGCGACATGAGGCTGGAGACTTTCAGCCACCTCCTCGGACTGCCGGTCCCTTACTTCGACAGGACGCCCCACGGGAAGAACCTTCAATACGTGACGAACGACATGGAGAACATCAACGAGTTCATTACCTCCGGCATCGTCACGACCGCCGGCGACGTCATCACGATAGCGGGCATTCTCGCAATCATGCTCTATTTGAGCATGCCTCTCACTTTTGTCGTCATCCTCTTTTTCCTGATGCTCTTTCCCCTCATTGACTTCTTCCGCAAGCGCTTCCGCCAGGCATACGAGAAGTCGAGGGAGAGCGTGGCTGAGATGAACGCTTTTCTGGGTGAGAGCCTCTCCGGCATGTACGTATCCAAGGCATTTCATCGGATAGATACGGAGACAGCCGCGTTCAAGGAACGGAACACGGCATACATGCTCGCCTACAAAAAAGTCATCCTTTACCTGTCCCTCTACTTCCCCTTCGTCGACTCCATCGGAATCCTTTCTATTCTGGCCATCCTCTGGTCGAGCCGTCCCATGCTGTCGATGGGCGCCGTGACCTTCGGCACCATCGCAGCCTTCATAGAATACTCTCACAAGCTCTACAACCCCATTCGGGACCTGAGCGAGAAGTACAACCTTTTTCAGAACGCCCAGTCGAGCCTCGAGAAGCTCCACAGGCTCCACCGGATGGAGGGCGAAGAAGGGGGCGCAGTCATGGAGGCCGCAGGCGACATCGAGCTTAGAGACGTGTGGCTCTCGTACGACGGCAGCGAGACATATGCGCTGAAGCGGGTTACCCTGAAGGTGAGGGAAGGGGAACGGATAGGCATCGTGGGTCTCACCGGATCGGGTAAGACCTCTCTCATCAACCTCCTCCTCGGATTCTACCGCCCAACGAAGGGGGAGATCTACCTGGGCGGCCGTCCCCTCACAGACTATTCCCTGGAGGGGATAAGGAAGGCCTTCGGCATAGTATCTCAAGACGTCTTCATCTTCCCCCGTACGGTCAGGGAGAACCTCTTTGCCGGCGGGGGCGCGATCGACCCCGCCGTGGAAAGGCTCATGGAAGGGTTCCTGAAAGAGGGGGGTGGGGAGAAGATGATCGCCGAAGACGGCCTCAATCTCTCCGAGGGAGAGAAGCAGCTCGTCGCCATCGGCAGGGTTATCGGCTATAGGCCGAGGTACCTGATCCTCGACGAGGCCACGAGCAGAGTTGACCGCTACATCGAGGAGAAGGTCAGAGAGGTCATGGCCGAGGAGTTCTCTTCGTCCACGTGGCTTGTCATAGCGCACAGAATTTCGACGATGGCTGAAATGGACCGCATTATCGTCATCCATGACGGTGAGCTCGTGGAAGAGGGC
>CAYZAF010000395.1:0-7486 GCA_964476435.1 uncultured Syntrophaceae bacterium | reverse complement strand
CAGCTTGTAGGGCGTTTCTCGGGGATGGCACAGAAGGACAATGTCCGGCTGGGTTGTCCTCACAGCCTTGGCAGCGTCCAGGCACAGATAGGAGAGCTCGTTTGACGCGTCTTTTCCAACGACATGGTAGATTCTCCCTTTTGTTTTGAACGGGTGACATTACACGGTGTCTTTTCCTGTGCCAATGAAGGGGGAAAAGAAGGGTAGCCTTTCTTCTGTTTCCCCTGCAAGCTGCTTTCATAGCATAGACTCCAGAACTTCGCTCTCGAAAAGAGCCTATACGTAAGGCAGCAACCAAGCCAAGGAAGCCCAGCATAAGTGCGCTTCTACGGATTCCAAAATGATGATTCCTCTTGACAGGTGAGTGTTGTTATTTTACCATCTGGCTGCGACTAAGTTGCCGTTTCTCTCTACGGTTTCGGCTTCATGGAGAAAAGGTAAGCCATGAAGACCAAAGTGAAACGGATATACCGCATCTGGCGTGACGAGCGAATAGCGGCGTGAGGATCATCATCGATCCCTACGAATCGGGTGCTTTCAATGGCGCCATCGGCCGTGTTCTGATCACCGATAAAGCCGATATGATCCTGTTCCTCCTGATCAAAGAGATCACAACCGTACGAGTTCCACAAAGGGCAGCTTCAGCGGAAGGTCCCTTACCATCTCGAAGGGATTCCCTTACGGGCCATATCGGCGTATCACGACCGTCGGAATACAAGGAGCGGGGAATCGCATTGTCACAGGAAGGGCTTTCGAAGGGTCAGCCCGAGAATCCCATGAGCCGTGAGGAACTTGCGGACAAGTTCAGGGAGTGCGCCCGGGGTAGCCTGGAACAAAGAGAGGTCGAGCAACTCTATGGAGGAGTCTGATGATAAAGGTCACCGAACTGCTTGTACGGAAAAAAGGCATGACTCGCGAAGACTTCCAAAACTACTGGCGCACGGTCCACGGCCCCTTGGTTATGAGCATCCCCGAGAACAAAAGACATGTGCGTAAGTATGTGCAGAGCCACACCCTTCCGGATTGGTTCCCGTTCCTCGCGGGCGAGGGTCCTCTGTTTGATGGCGCTGCGGAGATCTGGTGCGACAGCCTGGTTGCAGCTCAAGAGATGTTTGCTGAGCCAAAATACAAAGAGCTTATTTACCCCGATGAGCTCAAGTTCCTCGATCTCGACAGCGTCATTATTCTCGTCATGAGGGAGCACTTGATCTACCAACGGCCAAACGCTCCCATTCACGGGGGGGTCAAGCTATTTGAAATACCTGTACGGCGCGAGGGCATGACCCGGGCGCAATGTCATGACTATTGGAGGACTGTCCATGGCCCGATGGTGCTCGACTGTCCGCAGATGGTCGAACCCCTTCGCCGATATGTGCAGTCCCATTCTCTGGAAGAGCCGGTTCCAGGAATCAAGCCGATGCGCTACGATGGGATGGCCGAGCTCTGGTTTGACAATAAGTCCGATTTGCAGAGCTCCTTCGGAGCGCAATATATGGAACGGGTCCATCCCGACGAGCCCAATTTTGTGAATCCTGAAAGAAGTACTGCCCTTGTGGCGAAGGAGTTCATCATGTACGAAAGGGAGGCCTCGTAGCATCCGGGACTATAGGCAGCGCCTTCCTGTCACACGGGCTCGCTGAGGATCTTTTTCACGATAAGGTCTCCCATTTCCCTGGTTCTTTTCCGCCCTGCGAAATTGTTTCCCTAGCCCGTGCTTCTTGCTATGGCTGACATTGCTTGGATTGCAGCCTCGATGTCTTCTTCTCCCGTGTAAGCTCCCAGGCTGAACCGAATCGCTCCTTCAGGAGCAGTCCCAAGATGCTTGTGCACCAAGGGTGCACAGTGCAGCCCTGCTCGAACCGCAATATTGAAATCGCCATCCAAAACAGCGGCGACGTCGTCTGGGCGGCGTCCCCGAACGTTGCAGCACAACAGAGGGAGACGGTTATCGACGTTCTGTGACCCGTACACCTCGACATTGTCGAGTGCCATCAAACCGTCTCTGAGCCTGGCAAGGAGGGCCATTTCCCGCTGGTAGTGTTTATCGCGATTGAGTCCTTTCACGTAAGCCAAGGTCTCGCGGAGTGCCAATATCCCGAGGAGATTTACCGTGCCAGCTTCCAAACGGTAAGGGTATTCGGCGGTGTGGAAGGGATTGCTCGAATCCACCCCCGTCCCTCCAAACCGCGAGGGACTAATCTCGACCTCCTGACTGACCAGTAGGCCGCCGATGCCGGTGGGTCCAAGGAGTGCCTTGTGCCCGGTGAATGCCAGCCCCGCCACGTTCCATTCGCTGACCTCGATAGGGATGAGTCCAGCGCTTTGCGATACGTCCAGGAAGAGGGGTATCCCTCGATCGCGGCAAATCTCCCCGATATCCGCGACAGGTTGTATAGTACCCAAGACATTGGAGGCATGGTTGACTACTACGAGCCTGGTGTTGGAACGGATGGCTGCGGCTATTTCGCCGGGATCCACGAAACCGTTTTGGTCGAATCGCACCAGGTCGAATTCAACGCGCCCTTCTTCCCGCAGATGGTGCAGAGGTCTGAGGACGGAATTGTGCTCCAACCAGGTGCTTACCACATGTGAACCAGGCTTAGCAACCCCTTGGAGCAGCGTATTCAGGGCTTCCGTGGCATTGTAAGCAAAGCAGAGTCTATAGCGACTGTCTCCGCCGAAGAAAAGCGAAAGCTCCTCACGCACCTCGCTGACGATATTGTCTGCCTCGACGGCCAAGTCGTAGCTTCCTCTCCCCGGAGAGCCCCCGATTCGGAGGTATTGATCCAATGCCCGGCGCAGGCATTCACCAGGCTTGGGGTACGAGGTGGCGGCATTGTCGAGGTATATGAGATCACCATAAGCCATTCGCTCTTCTCCACGCCCTATTCGTTCTTGGTTGCTTCATGGGCTGCCCGAGGACTCAACACGACTTCGGGTTGGGAAGTCCAGCCATACGCCTGGCCCCGGTTTTGATTCCACTGGGGAATAGGCCCTCCATTTCCAAGAGGCTCATGCCCGTCCCTTCCTTAAGTTGACGGTGGAGCGGAGCCCGGCGGTTGTAAGCATAGAAACTCCGCAAGAAGCGAATGACGCGCCAATGGCGATCGTCTATCTGTAAGAGGCCGCTCTCTTTTGCAAGCCATTCGAACGCTTCCTCCGACCAATCCTCAAAGTGCATGAAAAAGCCGTCCTTGTCAAAAACGATGTCCCGCCCTGCGATGGTGCGCACAACGCGGTCAAGATCGGATTCGTAATCCCTTTTTGGTGCGTCCACAACCTTATGCTTTTAGAGCCGCCAGAGCCGCCTTGATCTTATCCGGCGTGGCCGGCAAGTCGCAAATCCAAGCGCCGGTGGCATTCTTGATGGCGTTGATCACTGCCGGCGCTGTAGGGACCAGGCACATCTCGCCGACTCCGGTGGCGCCTAGCGGTCCCTTGGAACGTCGTGTTTCGACGAGAAGTGTCTCCATTTCGAAGCTATCCCTGATCGTGGGAAATTTGTAAGTGACCCAGTCGAAGGTCTCCCCAACTGCGTATTCCTCACGCAAGGCGTAACCCACCCCCATATCCATACCGCCTTCCAACTGTCCGGTGAGGTTTTGAGGATTGATAACCGTGCCGGCATCCACTGCCGCGGTAACCTTGAGAACAGTTACGTCGCCGCTTTCCGTGTCCACGTCCAGTTCCACCATCTGCACGCCATGGATATCCGACACGAAGGACGTACCCTGTCCGGTTTTTGGATCCATAGGGCCGGCGTCTTCGTTTTTCTTGGAACCAATGTACCGTTTAGGTTTTCCCGCGGCCGAGAGACCTTCCGAGTTCGTTGCCCCGGTTGCCCGCATAGCCTCCTTCAACTGGTCCAGTGCGTTGATCAGCGCGCCGCCAACCATGTAAGTAAGGCGGCTCCCCGCTGCCGGGCCCGTGGCAGTCGTGAGATCGGTCTCCCTGGTGCAGAGCCTCACCTTGTTCAAGGGGAGATTCATGACACTGGCCGAAATCTGGGCCAACATTGAATCAGTGCCCTCTCCCGGGTCAGCCGCTGCCGCGTATACGGTAATCCCTCCGTCAGGATCGAGTTCCACCGCGACTGCCGCCCCTTCTCCCGTTCTCCCCACGCCGTGGGCCCCGGCGCCTAGACCGACGCCCCGCCGTACGCGACCCGTCCGATGGGCCGCGGCTTCTTTCAAAGCCCGTTCATAGTGAGGACGAATGGCTTTCATGACCTCAGGAAAAGGCCACTCTTCCACCACCCAGCCGGTGCATTTGGCCTGACCCGGTTTCAAGGAATTCCGAAGCCTGAATTCAAAGGGGTCGATCCCAAGCTTGTCGGCCAGCATGTCCATGGCACATTCCAGGGCGAAGCTGACTTGGGGCTGCCCGGCTCCCCGGGCCGTGCTCCCAAAAGGATTGTTCGTATAAGCAAGCCTCAAGCGAGCATTGAGATTTGGAATGTTGTAGGAACCGGAAAGGGTCATGAGAGAACGAGGGAAGATGTCAGCGGACCGATAAGCCCCTTTGTCCACGAGCATGTCATTGCAATAGGCGGTGAGAATACCCTGGGCGTCCGCCCCCAATCTCACTTTCATGTCGAAGGAGTGGCGCTTCGACGTCATGAGCATGCTCTCAGCCAGACTGGGAACATAACGGATTGGTCGCTTGAAATGAATGGCAGCAGCGCCGGCAATGCCTTCCGACATTATATCGAGTTTGATTCCGAACTGGCCGCCGGTATAAGCCTCGACGTATTTCATGTTCTCCCAGCCGAGTGCCTCCTGGAGCATACCCAAATGCTGATGGATGTTGATGCTCCGCCCGACAATGACCAAAAGGGCGTCTTCGCCTTCATCCTCTTCCTCCCAGTACGCTATGGTGGCTTCCGCCTCGAGGGGAGACATATAGACCCGCTGGGTGGTGAAGCGGGCTTCGACGACCGCTGCCGAATTGGTCAAAGCCTCTTCCGCAGCGCCTCTGATTACCGGCTGATCGACGCACAAATTGGGGAGGTTAGGGTGAATCTGGACTGTGCCATCAGCAAGTGAGGCTTCGGGACTTTCCACGACTGGTAGCGGCTCAAAATCTACTCGTACGGTTTTCAGGGCAGCCTCAGCCTGTGCTTTACTTTCGGCAGCCACCGCCAGAACAGGATCACCGATACAGTAGACCTTGTCTCCACAGATGACGGGGCGATCAGGCGGGCCAAACTTCAGAACATTGGTCCCCTTTACATCGGTGGCCTTGAGCACGCCAACCACGCCGGTCATCTTTTCGGCCTGTGACGTGTCAATATTGGTGATGCGGGCGTGCGGGACAGGGCTTCTGAAGACGGCCAATTCCAGCGCCCCTTCAAGTTTGTAGTCAGCGGTAAAGTGAGCGGTTCCACATGCCTTGGCCAGAGCCGATGGCCTCGGGTGGGAAACCCCTATCAGACCATCGGTCGATTTTGGCCGAACCCTATCGGGCGTGACCTCTCCGCGAATGAATCGCGCGGCCAACTGGATAGCTTCGACGATCTTCTTGTAGCCAGTGCAGCGGCAGAGGTTGTGGCGTAGCGCCTTCTTGATCTCTCCCACCGTAGGATTCGTATTCCCGTCGAGGAGGGCTTTCGTTGCCATTATCATGCCCGGCGTACAGAACCCGCATTGGATAGCTCCGGAAAGCGCATAGGCTTCCTGGATCAGGTGAGGGTTTTCCGGGGTACCCAGTCCTTCCACCGTGATCACCTGGGCGCCATCAAGAGACGCGACTTTCGTGAGACAGGAGTGAACCGCTCTCTGGTTTACGATAACCGTGCAGGCGCCGCACTGGCCTTTCCGGTCGCAGGCCTGCTTCGTGCCCGTCAAACCAAGATCTTCCCTGAGCAGGTCCAATAGCACCCGGTCCTTACTCATCACAAACGAATGATTCTGCCCGTTGATAGTCAAAGAAATCCGTCGCATATTCTTCTCCCTCGCAGTAAGTTATCGCTCCGAACTATCGTTCTCCCTTCCGGCGGTGCAATGCATGATCATTAGTATCTCAATCCAGCGTATACTACATGGCCCGGGCTGTTTGAAAAGGCGAAAGAGAACAGGTTGGAACATTGAATGGTTCTAACCTCCCAGATAAGCCCTCTTGACGATCTCGCTCGACTTGACCGTTTCAATATCTCCTTCGAGCACGACTCTGCCCACCTGCAGGGCATAGCCGCTGCTCGCAACGCCCAGTGCGAGGTGGACATTCTGCTCGACAAGGAGGACGCTTACCCCTCTTTTGTTGATATTCTTGATAACCTCACCCAACTGGTCGATGACAATGGGGGCAAGCCCCAAAGAAGGCTCATCCATGCAGAGAAGAGTAGGGTTGGCCATGAGGCCCCTCCCGATGGCGAGCATCTGCTGCTCTCCTCCGGAGAGGGTTCCCGCCTTTTGCGCGCTCCTCTCCAGGAGCCTCGGGAAAAGATGGTACACCGCCTCAAGGTCCCTCTCCATGCCCTCCTTGTCTTTCCGGAGCGTCGCACCGAGCCTGAGGTTTGAGAGGACGCTGAGAAAGGGAAAGAGCTGCCGGCCCTCCGGAACGAGAACGATTCCCTGCCTCACGATATCGGTAGTAGTCATGCCCGTGATCTTCCGCCCCTGAAAGCGTATCTCACCCGAGGTCAAGGGGGTAAGTCCTGCCAGGGCTCTGAGGATAGTGCTCTTTCCAGATCCATTGGCACCGATGATGCTCACGATGGTCCCTTCAGCCACCTTCAAGGAAATTTCTTGGATGGCCAGGGACTTCCCGTAGTGAACGGTGATGCCCTCCAATTCAAGCAACATGCTCACCGCCGAAGTAAGCCCGAATGACCCGCTCGTCTTCCCTCACCTCGTGAGGCGGGCCCTCGCATATCTTCTGTCCGAAGTTGATCACTATCACCCGGTCGCAGAGGTCGAGGATCTGCATATTGTGCTCCACGATGAGGAACGTAATTCCCTCGTCCCGTCCCTTTCTGATGGATCCGAGAGTGAAGTCGATTTCCGACGGATTCATGCCTCCCAGCGGCTCGTCGAGAAGAAGGAGGCGGGGTCTGGTTGCGAGGGCTCTCGCCACCCCCAGCATCTTTTGATATCCGTGGGGGAGGTTCCTTGCGAGCTCATCCTTGGCGTGCTCGATCCCGACGAGTTTCAGGATCTCCATGGACTGCTCCAGTATGTACGCCTCATTGCGACGATAGGTGGAGGTGTTGAAGTAGATGTCCAGGAGGCTTGATTTTGGGCGCAGATGAAAAGACGCCGAGACGTTCTCAAGGACGGTAAAGTCTCCGAATAGGGGGTTAAGCTGGAACGTTCGACCTATACCCAGGCCGGCGACCCGGTGAGGCTTTACTCCCGTGATGTCTCTCCCTTCAAAGACTACCCGTCCTCTTGTGGGTGGATAGACGCCCGTCACCAGGTTAAAAAGGGTTGACTTCCCCGCACCGTTGGGACCGATGAGGCCGACGATTTCGCCCTTGCCCACGGAC
>CAYZAF010000394.1:0-11293 GCA_964476435.1 uncultured Syntrophaceae bacterium | reverse complement strand
CTTACGGGGCCGCGGGTGGTTTCGCAATCGAGCGTGAGCGAGTCTTCCGTCTAGACGGGTCAGCACCGGAGGCGGCTAGCGAATCGGAAGGAATAGCCTTCGAGAGCGGACGGTGGGGTTGCCTTTGGAGGTGCTCTTGTCTTTCAAAGAGCCAAGTCTTCCTGATCAGAAAGTGGCAACGGGCAGGAGAACAGGGCGCGGCTACCCGGAGGCGCTTTTGGCGAATCGGAAGGAATAGCCTTCGGAAGCGGACGGCGGGGTTGTCTTTGAAGTAGACAAGACTTCCTGGTAAGGAAAAAAGAAGACCGAAGAGCAGAGCCGCGCGGTACGGAGAGCGGCTAGCGAATCGGAAGGAATGGCCTTCGGAAGCGGACGGTGGGATTGGTTTGGAAGCATACAAGTCTACCCGATGAGGATAGGAGACGGCTGAAGAGAAAAGACTGCCCGGCAAGCCGAGGGGCGGAAGCGTTTCGGAAGGAATGGCCTTCGGAAGCGGATGGTGGGTTCGGTTTCAGGTAGTGCGGATCGGGGTCACGGCCGGGATCCATGGGCAGCCACCCGTCTCGGTCGATGTCCGGCTCTATCGACATGAAACGGGGATCAATTTTGGGGAGCGCCCTATTGCGCCTTTCTTGACCGGTATTGCCTCATGGCCTCCTGGAACTCTTCCCTGTCGAGATAGCCCCGGTGCTTCTTGTCATACGCCCTGAACTGATCCATGGTGAGGTCCTTGATCACGATAGACAGCTCTACGGGTGTGATCTTCCCGTCCTTTTTCAGGTCAACATCTTCGAAGCTCTCGCCGTTTCCCTTCTTCGGCCGTTTCAGGAGCTTCGCTGCCCCCTTTACCCGCTTTTCTCCTGCCCGCGCCTCACGCGCTTGTGATTCCGCCTTGGCCTCCTTGGCTGGCAGCATCTCGCGGCGTCCTCCCAGTTTCGTCACCTCTATCCCGGAAGCCGTGTAGGAGACCTTCACAAGGTCCCCCACGCGCATGTCGGAAAGGGTGCGGTAGCCTGAAAGCACCGGATTCGAGGCATCAAAGCCGACCACATTTCCTCCCTGCAGCAAGGAAAAGGTGCCTGAGCCCGGGCTCACCTCAACGACCTTCCCGCTGAACCCACCCCTCATGCGCATGCCCTCCGAAAGGCGGGCGCCCCCGTTAGACCTCTCCCGCCCCTCTCCGCGAGCCCTTTCCGATCCTGCCTTAGGCCGTTCCTGGCCATAGCCGTTGGCGAGAAAAAAACAGCACGCCAGCAGGCCCGTTACAACAAAGGTTCTATTCATGGTCACCCCTTCTCAAGGCTGAACGCATGTTTTACCGGGAAGAGAAACGACTTGTCAAGCCCCTTGAGGCCGAAGAAAAAGACCTACGGCAAGAGGGGGCGCTCCCTTTCCCGACTGAGGCTCGCGAACGTTTCTCTCGGATCCCTTCCGCGATTTGCGATGCCTCTTCGCGTCTTTGCGAACCGGTCGGCCCGTTGCTATAGTTATTCAAGACGGGAAGATAGGTCCGGACGAAAAGGGATAGAGGCGAGAGGCAAAGGAGAACCACGTCCGGAAAAGAGGAAGACCCATGAGGGATGGGGCAAGAAAGGGGAAGGGCGAATGGAGCCGGCGGAGGTAAAGAACCCTTTTAGAGAGGTCCTCGCCCGGCGTGACCGGTTCGTCTACACCGTGGAGCTCGTGCCGGGTCGGGGATCGCGGGGAAAGAGCCAGGATGAAGTTCTCCGCTTCGCGGAAGAAGCCGCCAAAGGTGGGCTCGTCCATGCGCTCTCCATTACCGACAACCCAGGGGGCCACCCTACCCTTGCCCCTGACGTCATAGGCGTCGAATTCTGCAGGATGGGCATCGAGCCCATCGTCCATTTTACATGCAAGGACAAGAATAGAAACCAGATGGAGTCGATCCTTCACGCCCTTGACCGGCTCGGCATCTACAATCTCCTCGTCATGACCGGCGATTATCCCCTCTACGGCTTCCAGGGAAAGGCAAAGCCCGTTTATGACCTCGATTCAGTCCAAGCTCTGCGCCTCATCCGGAGGATGAACGAGGGGCTCGACATCGACGACAGGGCGCCAGGGGGAGGAGTCGGATGCCCGCCGACCCATGCCGTGAAGGGGTGCGCTGTCTCGCCCTTCAAGGAGCGGGAATCGGAGACCATGGCGCAATACTTCAAGTTGGGGAAGAAGGTACGGGAGGGCGCGGATTTCGTTATCACCCAGGTGGGATTCGACGCGCGCAAGTTCGACGAGCTGCTCCGTTACATGCGAATGAGCGGAATGGTTGTACCGGTCCTCGGCAACGTCTATATCCTGAACCTCCCTGTGGCGCGGGTGATGAACGGAAGGGGTGTGCCGGGATGCGTGGTAACGGACGAGCTATACGAGAAGTACGTTGAGGAATCGCGGACACCTGACAGGGGGAAGTCGGCGAGCCTTCTCAGGGCAGCCAAGATGATCGCCGTGCTCAAGGGGATCGGCTATGATGGCGTCCACATTGGTGGGCCTCTTCTGCGCTACGAGGATGTTGAATGGGTGATAGGCACGTCCATGGATCTGTCCGGCACCTGGGAATCGCTCGTCCCTGAATTTGACTATCCCATGCCCTCAGGTTTCTACCTCTTTGAGAGGGACCCAGGGACCGGCCTTAACCGAGACGCATACTCCCCGCGGAAGGAAGCGCCTGTCAGGAGCCCCGGGTATGGAATAATGCGGCTTTTTCATCGTGTGGCCTTCGCGAAGGGAGCACCTCTGTTCGGCCTAGCCTGCTCTTTTTTCGGCAGCATCGACGGCAATCGGATGGAGAAGCCGCTCACGGAGCTGGAGTATTGGATAAAGTTCGCCACGTCCCGCTGCCGCCGGTGCGGTGATTGCACCCTGGCTGAAATGGCATTCCTCTGTCCCCAATCGCAGTGCCCCAAGTTTCTCTTCAACGGACAGTGCGGCGGATCATCGCAAGGCTGGTGCGAAGTCTTCCCTGGGAAGCGTCGTTGTATCTTTGTGCGCGCCTACGACCGACTCAAGGCTTACGGGGAAGAAGGCTCCCTCGGCGGGGACTATATTCGCCCCCGCAATTGGGCCCTCGACCAGACTTCTTCATGGGTGAACTATTTCCTCGGCCGGGATCACCGGTCAGAGGCGTGCGACTGACGTGCCTTGCGAAAAGGGTGCGAAAAAGAGGCGAGATGACGAAGGAGAGCCGGATGGAACCTGTTCTTTGTCAAGGATCCACCCGGCCCGCCTGTTTTCGCTATCTGCCCTTGAAAGTGGGTTTCCGCTTCTCAACAAAAGCCTGAAAGCCCTCTCTTCCGTCTTCCGAGACATAGGTGACCATGAAGCAATCGGCCTCCAGGGAGATCGCTGACGCGAGGTCCATGTTTATGCCGTTGTCGATGGCGTTCTTGAGCATGCTCATAGCCACCCTCGGCTTTGCCGCGAGCTTCTTTGCCCAGGCCTTTGCCTCATCGAGGAGCGCCTCCTTCGCCGCCACCTTATTCACGAGCCCTATCCGATAGGCTTCGTCCCCGCTTACCGTGTCGCCCGAGAAGAGCAGCTCTTTTGCCTTTCCCACGCCGATGAGCCGCGGCAGTCTCTGGGTCCCGCCAGACCCGGGGATAATCCCCAGATTTATCTCTGGGCAGCCTATCTTTGCGTCGTTCGTTGCGATCCTCAGATCGCAGGCAAGGGCAAGCTCCAGGGCGCCGCCGAGGACGAACCCGAAGACAGCTGCAATGGTCGGCTTCTGGATCGCCGCGATCTTGTCCACGCACATCCTCGAAAACCTGCCGAAGGCGAGGTACTCGGGTATCGATTTTCCCGCAACCTCCTTTACATCGAGGCCAGCGGTGAAAATCTTCTCGCCTGTCCCGGTGAGGATGACGGCCCCTACTGCATCGTCTTTTTCAACCTCGCAGAAGGCGTCGTAGATCTCCTGGTACGCCTGAACGTTGAGAGAGTTGACCGGAGGCCGGTTCAACTTCACGACCGCAACGCCTTCCTCTTTTTCAAGGATCAATGACTCATATGCCATACCATCCTCCTTTTCCCTTTATTTCTTGGGATAGTCGTACCACCCCGCACCGGTTTTCATGCCCAAGCGACCGGCTTTGACCGAGTCCTTCAGGAGGCGAGGGGCAACCCATTTGAGCTCCTTGTTGTGGTTCTCAAAGAAGTAGTTGACCACGTCGAGAAGGATATCGACACCGGTGAGGTCGATGAGCTCAAAGGGTCCCATAGGGTAATTGAGCCCCAGCTTGGCCGCCTTGTCGATGTCTTCCTTCGACGCTATCCCCTCCTGAAAGAGGCATATGGCTTCTATGAGGTGCGGCACCATGAGCCTGTTCACGACGAAGCCGGGCGCATCTGTTTTCACTTCTATGGGCTCCTTGCCGAGCTTCCTCGCAAGATCCATCCCCGTTGCGACCGTCTCGTCGGTCGTATAGTGGCCCCTCACGACTTCGACGAGCCTCATGAGGGGTACGGGATTGAAGAAGTGCATCCCCACTACTTTGCCCGGCCTTCCCGTGACTTTCGCGATCTCCGTCATGGACATGGATGAGGTATTGCTGGAGATAACCACGTCCTTTTTCGTTATCTCGTCGAGCTGTTTGAAAACCTGTTTCTTGAGATCCATTATCTCGAAGACCGCCTCCACCACAAAATCCGCATCCTTCAGGTCCCCTATGTTCGTCGAACCTTTGATTCTCGACAGAGCTGCCGTCTTGTCGTCCGAGGACAGCTTGCCCTTCTCGACGCTCTTTGTCATGAACTTGTCGATGGTCTTTACGGCGTTCTGTATGATCCTATCCTCGAGATCGACCGCAATGACATTATATCCGGCCTGCGCTGATACCTGGACTATACCCGTTCCCATCGAACCGACACCCAAAACTCCGATCGTCTTGATTTCCATGACTACCTCCGTTTTTTCGCTCACCCGCCCCCGCATAGGGTCTTCCCGGTGTTGATCCTACCCTTGTTCCTAAGGTACTTCAGTCGTTGAGTGCCTCAAGAGCCGACAAAAGCTGATAAAGAGGGCACGAAAGGACTAGAACACAAACAGATCCATACCGCCAAGCATGTTGACGAGGGCCCCGGTCATATAGGCGTTGGAAGCGGCAAAGACCACCGCCTCGGCGATCTCTTCTGGTTTCGCCGCCCTACCAACGGCTGTCCTTTTTTCCACCTTCTCCAGCACCGCTTCGGGCAGTTTGGCAGCCGCGTCAGTCTCGGATATTCCCACGATAACGCAGTTTGCGGTGATGTTGAACCGGGCCCCTTCCAGGGCAATTGATTTCGCAAGGCTGATCAAGCCCGCCTTCGCGGCCCCGTAGCTCGTCTGTCCGTACCCGCCAAGAACACCGGCAACAGAGGTGATACTGACGATTCGCCCCCACTTGCCCGCGCACATGTCCGCCCAGGCCTCCTTGACGCAGTAGAAGGCCGAATTGAGGCAAAGCCGCACCTCGTAGTCCCACTCCTCAATGGTGGTCTTCGCAATCGTGACGTTATGGTTCATGAGGGCGGCGTTGTTGACCAGGATATTCACCGGTCCAAACTCGGCTTTAACGGCCGCGAAAGTCTTACGGACATCCTCATAAACGGTGCCATCCAGCTGAAATGCCATGCTCCTTCGCCCTAGCGATCTGATCTCCTGAGCCACTGAATTGGCGCCGTCCATGTTGTGAAAGCCTGTTACCACCACGTCGGCTCCAGCAGCCGCGAGAGCCAGTGCGGTGGCCCTTCCTATGCCATGCGGTCTTGATGCACCGGTCACCAGTGCCAGCTTTCCTTCGAGACCCATACGCTCCTCCAGGTCTCCCGCGTCAATGACGTGCTGTCAATCCATCCTGGCGCCGAGGGAACGCTCTCCCTGTCGGCCGCGCATTTCATTGAGCGGGAACGCGTTTCAGCCCATGAGATAATGAGACTGATTTTTATACAATGAACCTCCCCGATTGTCAAGCATTCGGGCGGTCCACTATCGACTGCCTACCCCTTCCCGACCCAGCCTTGAGAACCTAAGAAAGGGCCGGCGGGCTCGAGACTCGTTCGCCCGATAATAGGGCGGCCTTAATCTCCTGGGGCGATGGCTCGCCAATGAATGACCCTGCTGCGATCAGAGAGGGCATCCAGGACACGGAAGCGGAAGCAAGGGTGAGGGGGTTTTCGATGTCGTTGATGGTCTCCCGAGGTCGTCATTTGGTTTTGCGTGCCTCAAAGGAGCACCCTTTCAGGGCACGCATAGATGTTTCCCCTGTTCGATCTTAAGAAGCCTATGAGGGTCAGGTTGATCGAGCGGGCCAGTTCGATGCCGAGGGAAGTCGGGGCAGAGACACCGGCGAGTATTTCGATGCCGAAGCGTCCGGCCTTTTGAACCATTTCGTAGCTCAGGCGCGAACTGAGGAGGGCAATGGACGCCTCCTTTCTCGCGCCGGCGAGCAGCACCTTCCCGATGGACTTGTCGAGGGCATTGTGCCTTCCCACATCCTCGGACATCGCGAGCATCTTGCCAGCACTGCTGAATATGGCCGCAGCGTGCGTTCCCCCGGTCTTGCTGTAAGCGTATTGGTTCGCCCCCAACTCCTCGCGAAGCTCGATGAGCCTCGAAAAAGGAATCGTTATCCCGTGCTCGACCCTTGCCGTGACCCCGGTGATGTCTTCTATCAGGTCTTTGCCGCAGATGCCGCAGCTCGAATAGGTGGCCATTCTTTTTCGCCGCATCAAGGCGCCTCTTTCTTCCCTTTTTCCGGGGTTCCGGAAGACATTAACGCGGTTCGTCGAGGCATCGTCGCAATGACCGAGGCTCGCTATGTCGTCCATCGAATCGATGATCCCTTCGCTGAGGCAGAGGCCGGCGACAAGAGGGATATCTTCCCCCGGGGAACGCATGGTCAGATAGAAGGGTTCGCTGTCGACGAAAATCTCCAGGGGCTCTTCAACGGAGACGATGTCCGGCTCTTCGGCGCTCTCGCCGTTCTTCCAGCGGATGATCGGTACCCTGATGGAGTCCCTCGACCCTTCATTCATAGCGCTCCCGCCCGGGCCCATTCATCAGGCCGTCAGCACCAATGTACGCCGCTGTGGCCATTTTCATCTTTCCTTCCAATTCACACGCACTCATTATGAAGCGAAAAGAGGGATGCAGTCAAGAGCGCTCCAGGCAAGGCAGGATTGACTTCGGGCGTCGGATATGCTAAACAATGGAGAAAATGGTGAGTGTAGCTCAGCTGGTTAGAGCACCGGGCTGTGGACCCGGGTGTCGAGGGTTCGAATCCCTTCACTCACCCCATTGCAGGTGATATGGACAAAGAAGTCCTCGTAGAAAAAATCAAAGGGCAGGCCAAGAACGGGCGGATATCCTGCCGCCAAGCGCTCAAGCTCGCGTCCGAGCTTGAGGTGTCGCCGAAGGAGATCGGCGACTTGCTCAACGAGCTGAAAATCAAGATCGCGGGCTGCCAACTGGGCTGCTTCCCCTAAAACCTTGCGGACCAGAGCGACCTTCGCCGCACCTAGTGGGGCGTCACGCGCCGAAGCTTTCTTTCTTCCGATGATCGGACATAGTTTAGAACGAGGAACGGGCCCCTTTTTGAAGGGGCCCGTTCCTCGTTCATCGCAAGGGCGGATCACGCCTTCGAGATCTCGAACGAAAGCTGGCCGTCCTCATACTTGAGGGGGCGGACCGTTACCTCCATTCCCACTTTCACATCTCCCGCCTTCAAATCCTTCGAAAGGCGGGCAAAGAGCTTCAGGCCGTTCCCGTAATCGACGACCCCCATGGCATAGGGAGGGTCGGCTTCGAAGCCGAAGGGGGCATAGAAGGCAGTGGTAAAGGTCTCGAGCCTTCCTTTCTGGGGCATGTCGAACCAGTCCATCTCGTTTGAGAAACAGACAGAGCAGTCCGCTCTTGGGGGGAAGAATCGCGCCCCGCACTTCTTGCAGACGGTGCCGTCGATCTTTCCCTTGACGAGCAAATCGACGAATTCAGCGGTTTTGGTCACAGCGGTAAAGCTCTTTCTCCCGAACTTTTCGAAACCCATATTTCACCTCCCGAATATGGTGACGTTGCCGTAAAGGCCCACGCCACCGACATTGTGGACAAGCCCTATGTCAGGATCATTGGCGACCTGCATCGGCCCTGCCTCGCCGCGGAGCTGGAGGACAATGGTGCGCATCTGCGAGCCCCCCGTGGCTCCGATGGGATGCCCCTTGGACAGGAGGCCGCCATCCACGTTTACCGGGATCCTGCCTTCTTTGTAGGTGGCCTTTTCCCGTATCAGCTGCTTGCCCTCTCCCAGGGGCGCGAACCCGAGGCCTTCGTACGCCATGATCTCGGCAATGGTAAAGCAGTCGTGCACCTCCGCGACCTTTATGTCCTTGGACGAGACCCCTGCCATCTTATACGCTGCCTCAGCGGCCTTGTACCCTACGCTCAGGCCCTTGCTGAAATCGGGCCTGGCCGCCATGTTGACCGCTTCGGAGGCAGCCCCGATCCCGAGGATCCAGACAGGCTTTTTGGAAAGGCTCTTGGCCTTCTCCTTGCTCGCGAGAATAATGCAGGAGCTGCCGTCCGCATTGGCGCAGCAGTCGCCCTGCCGGAGCGGCTGGGCAACGAATGTCGCCATCTTCTTCTCAGGGTCCGATGCGTCGAAGTCCCTCACTGTCAGTTTCTTGCGGTAAACCGCCCTTTCGTTGATCGTGCCGTAAGTGGATGACTTGAGCCGCACGTTCATGAGGTCCTCGTGGGTGAGACCGTGGGTCGCCATGTACGCCTGGGCATACAACGCATAATAGGCCGGCATCATGGTGCCGAAGGGGGCCTCCCACTGGATATCCGCCCCCCTGCCCATTCTCTCCTGGGACTCGGCGGAGGTGATCTCAGACATCTTCTGGAAGCCGAGCACGACGACCACGTCGTGCAGGCCCGCCTTGATCATGCTGTAGCCTACTTTCACCCCGGTGCTGCTCGACGAGCATACCGTCTCCACATAGAAGGTCGGCTGAGGGATAAGGCCGAGGTATTCCGCCAAGACCCCTGCGGGCGACCGCTGCTTGTCGTACTCAGGGGCAGAGCAGAAGACCGACGCATCCACATCCTTCTGAGTGATGCCAGCGTCCTGCATGGCCTCCCTGAAGGCCTCGAAGGCCAACTCGCGAATGGAGCCTCCGTAGCCTCTGACGAACGAGCTTTGTCCAACACCAATAATCGCCACATCCTTTTCCATAATTCCTCCTCCTCTTCGCCTTTTTCTATTTTTTTCCTTTTTTTCTCTGGTAAATTGCCACGAAATGGTTCTGTTCCTCCATGGTCCTGGAGAAGACGTGGCTTCCGTCGTTTCTCGATACGAAGTAGAGCACGTCGCTTTCCTCAGGATAGAGGGCCGCCACGATGGAGCTCCTGGAAGGGCTGCAGATGGGTCCTTTGGGCAGGCCCTTTAGATGATAGGTATTATAAGGGGTACGGGCCGCGAGGTCTGCTTTTGTGAGGTCCCTGTTGAAGCCCCCGCAGCCGTAGATGACCGTTGGATCTGCATCGAGGCTCATGCCCATGCGGAGCCTGTTGTGGAAAACCGCAGAGATAATCCCCTTTTCCCCCTCGAGCTTCGCCTCTTTTTCGATGATGGAGGCCAGGCTGATCACCTGAAAAGCATTCATACCCAATTCTTGCATTCGGAGCCGCATGTCTTCTTTGTCGAAGAATCTGAGGGTCCGCTGGACTATCTTCCCGAGGAACTCGTCGACATCGATCTCCTTGCTGTAGAAATAGGTCTCCGGTGCGAGGTACCCTTCGAGAGAATCCGACGGGATGGCGAGGCGCTTCAGGAAATCCGCATTGCCCGCCAGCCTCAGGAACGCCCCGGCATCCATGATGCCAGCCCTCTCGATGACCTCGCTTATAGTATAGAGATTGTAGCCTTCGACGATCCGGAGGGTATACACCTTCCTGTCGCCGTCAGCCATCTTGCGCGCTATGTCCAGTATTGACATACTTTCCGACAGCTCGTACTCCCCAGCCACCACCCGGCCTCGATGCAAAAGAAGAGAACAGAGGAGAAAGAAGTACTCAGACCTCAGGCGGTGATCCCTTTTCAAAAGAAGGGCTACGGTCGTGGTTCTTGTTCCCTTTTTCACAACAAAGCTCGTCAATGTGCGGTCCCGCCCCATAGGAACACGGACAACCAAGAAGGACACCATGAGAAGAAGGATGAGAATCGCGAAAAGAGCGAAATCCCTATGCCTGCCCCTGGGCATCCAGGTACCCCTGAAGAATGATCTGGGCAGCCATTACATCGATCGAACCTCGGCGCTTCTTTCGCTTTACCGATGCCATGTCGAAGATTCTGTGGGCTTCGTCGGTGCTGAACCTTTCGTCCCACAGATCAACCGGCACTCCAGCCGCCCGTTCGAGGCTTTCAGCGAAGCGCACCATCTCCTGTGCCCTTGGTCCAAGGGATCCGTCCAGGTTTTTCGGCAGCCCGACAACCACGCGGGCCACCCCAAGCTCCCGAACAAGCTCTCCTATGGCCGCTATATCTCGCCCACGGGAGCCGGTCGTCGCGTAAAGTTTCAGGCCTTGGGCGATCGTACCGCTCTGGTCGGAAAGGGCTATGCCTATCCTCTTTTCTCCGACATCCAGCGACAGTATCCGCGCCATCATAGAGAGTAGCATAGCGACCCTGCCAGTTCAATAACAAAGGGGGGTGCCTCCATGTGAATAAGTAACAGGATAGCCCTTGCTTTTTTGCCTCAAAAAGGTATATTTTTCATTGGAAGGGGTTCTGTTTGTGAAATTTTTCGCTTTTCCCCCGCTTCCCCCGGGGGGTGGTCCATCTCGACAAACGCCGGTGAACAGTGAAGCTCCCCGCCTACAGGGCTTACGCTTCCCGGAAAGGAATAAGGCCCAATTCAGGGCACTCCTCAACGTGAGCCCACAGGGCGGGGCTTGCGAAAGCGCTCCCGATCAACGGGTCAGAGGAACGCAAAGAGGGTATGCCCGTATGCAAAAGGATGTCCATGGAACGGCAGGCATCTGGATACAGAAGGGCGCGGCGCTATTGACAGCGCCTTGAGGATTTGTTATAAAATGCACATGTGTGAAAAAGTTTCACAAAAGGAGTATTAACGACCGTTTACCATCACAGGTGCGACAAGATTTGGACAATCTGCGCGGCTGAAGGTCAAGGCTGCGGAAATACACCAGAGGGGCTAAAATGAGGTACGGAGAGACAGGGTATAATCTGGAGATTGATCTGTCTCGGGGTAACATTGAGAGAGCAGAGACCGACCCGAGACT
>CAYZAF010000393.1:0-2618 GCA_964476435.1 uncultured Syntrophaceae bacterium | reverse complement strand
ACCTTGATGAACTTCTTCCTCGCCTCGTCGACGAACACCTTATAGTTCCGGAGGTACCCTTCTTCTTTAAGAAGCTTGGCGATGGAGAACTTGAGCGTGGAATACGGCATGTCCACGGACTCGTGGCGCACCATGATGGCGTTCCGTATCCTCGTTATCATGTCGGAAATAGGGTCAGTTGTCGCCGCCATCCTATGCCTCCTACCAGCTCGATTTGATCACGCCGGGCAGCTCGCCCCTTAAAGCGAGCCCGCGGAAGCAGATCCTGCACATCTCGAACTTGCCGAGGTACGCGCGCGGCCGCCCGCAAATGGAACACCTGTTTCTCGCCCGCACCTTGAACTTCGGGGTGTGCTTCGCCTTTTCAATCATACCCTTTCTCGCCATGGCTCCTCCGACTTAGCTCCTGAAAGGCATGCCCATGAGCTTCAGAAGCTCAAAGGCCTCTTCGTCTGTCCCTGCGGTCGTGGCAACGGTAATGTTCATGCCCCTCACCCGGTCGACCTTATCATACTCTATCTCAGGGAAAATGATTTGCTCCTTCAATCCCAGCGTGTAGTTTCCCCTCCCGTCGAAAGACTTCGGCGAGACCCCCCGAAAGTCCCTGACCCTGGGAAGCACGATGGTGACGAGCTTCTGATAGAACTCATACATGCGCTCTCTCCGCAAGGTGACCATGCACCCTATGGGCATACCCTTTCTCAGCTTGAAGGAAGCTATGGACTTGCTCGCCTTGGTGATGACAGGCTTCTGGCCGGAGATGAGGGCTACGTCGTTCGAGGCTGCGTCGAGGGCTTTTATATTCTGTATGGCCTCACCGAGGCCTACGTTGATCACGATCTTGTCCATCTTTGGCACCTGCATGACGTTCTTATACTTGAACTTCCGCATGAGGGCCGGCACTACCTCCTTCTCGTACTGCTCCATGAATGGCGTTTTCAACACTTCCTCCTACTTATCAAGGACGTCGTCGCACCTCTTGCAGTACCTCGCCTTCTTGCCGTCCTCGAGCACCTTTGTCCCGACCCGCACCGGCTTGGCACATTTGCCGCAATAGAGCATGATGTTCGACACGTGGATAGGGCTCTCCCGCTCCATGATACCGCCCTTGGTCTTCTGGCTGGGCTTCACGTGGCGCTTGATCATGTTCACCTTTTCCACGATCACCCGGTCCGTCTTCCGGTTGATCCTGAGGACCTTGCCGGTCTTGCCCTTGTTCTTTCCCGCGGTCACCATGACCGTGTCATTCTTCCTTATGTGATACGATTTTTCCATGATACCTCACACTACCTCAGGGGCGAGGGAGACGATCTTCATGAAGCGCTTCGCCCGAAGCTCTCGTGCCACCGGTCCGAAGATCCTCGTGCCTACCGGCTCGTTGTACTGATTTATGATAACGGCTGAATTGTCATCGAACCGCACGTACGAGCCGTCCATCCTTCTGATCTCCTTCTTTGTCCGCACAATCACCGCCTTCACCACTTCGCCTTTTTTCACCTTGCTGTTCGGAAGCACCTCTTTTACCGAGCAGACGATGATGTCGCCCACCGAGCCGTACCGCTTCCTAGAGCCTCCGAGAATCCTTATGCAGCCGAGCTTTCTCGCTCCGGAATTGTCAGCCACCTCGAGTTTCGTCCTTACCTGTATCATGGTTAAACCACCTCGCTCGCCTCGGGCACCGGCGTCACCGCCGTGATGATCTCCTTGACGACCCACCTCTTGTCTTTGCTCAGGGGCCGCGTCTCCATGATGAGCACTTTGTCCCCGATCTTCGCCTTGTTCCCCTCGTCATGGGCCTTGCACGTCGTCTTCGTCTTGAGGTACTTGTGATACCTGGAATGCCTCAGCACCCTCTCGACCTCGACCACCACGGTCTTCTCCATCTTGTCCTTCACCACGATGCCGATGAGCGTCTTCCTCTTTTCGTCTGCCTTTGCACCCATGACTACACCTGCCTATTACCGGCTTTTTCGTGAAGAACCGCCTCTATGCGCGCAATATCCTTCCTGACAAGCTTCATGCGGGACGTATTGTCGAGCTGTGCCGTCGAGTGCCGAAATCTCAGGTTGAAGGCCTCTTCCTTCAACTCCTTCTTTCTCTTCAAGAGCTCTTCTGCAGTCAGATCCCTCAGTTCCTTGGCTTTCATTCTACGGCGCTCCTCATGACGAATCTCGTCTGCACGGGGAGTTTCTGGGCCGCGATGCGCAGGGCCTCCCTGGCCTTATCTTCGGGCACACCCATGATCTCGTACAAGACCTTGCCGGGCTTGACCACGGCGATCCATCCTTCCACCGGGCCCTTGCCCTTGCCCATCCTCGTTTCCGCGGGCTTCTTCGTGATCGGCTTGTCCGGGAATATCCGTATCCAGAGCTTGCCCGTCCTTTTCACGTACCTCGAGATGGTGATACGGGCCGCTTCTATCTGTCTGGCCGTTACCCATCCGCATTGCGTGGCCTGCAATCCGTAGTCGCCGAAGCTCACTTCGCTGCCCCGTTTCGAAGCACCTGCCATCCTGCCCTTTTGCTGCTTTCTGTGTTTGACCCTTTTTGGCGCAAGCATTACCTTGCCTCCTGGAAAACTTCGCCCTTAAATAGCCACACTTTTACCCCGATCACGCC
>CAYZAF010000392.1:0-3561 GCA_964476435.1 uncultured Syntrophaceae bacterium | reverse complement strand
ACCGGGGGTCGTCGGGGTTGACGGCAACGGCCGTATCCCCGAGCATGGTCTCCGGTCTCGTAGTGGCCACCATGAGGAAGCCCTGCCCCTCCGCGAGGGGGTATTTGATGTAGTAAAGATGTCCCCTCGTCTCTTCGTGTTCCACTTCCACGTCCGAAAGGGCGGTCTTGCACCTGGGGCACCAGTTGATGATGTAGTTTCCGCGATAGATGAGCCCCTCTTCGTACAGCCTGACGAATACCTCGCGCACGGCCCTGGTGAGGCCCGCGTCCATGGTGAACCGCTCCCGGGACCAGTCGCACGAGGAGCCGAGGCGCTTCAGCTGCTCGATGATGGTGCCTCCCGATTTCTCCCTCCATTCCCAAACCCTCTCGACAAAGGCCGCCCGTCCCAAGTCCTCGGGCCTCAAGCCCTCTTTCGACAGCTCCCGCTCGACCACGTTCTGCGTCGCAATGCCTGCGTGGTCCGTTCCCGGCAGCCAGAGCGTATTGAAGCCGGCCATCCGTTTGTAGCGGACTATGATGTCCTGGAGCGTGTTATTGAGGGCATGCCCCATGTGGAGGACGCCCGTGACATTGGGAGGCGGTATGACGATGCAAAAGGGCGGCTTCGGCGAGACGCTCTCCGCCCTGAAATAACCCTTATCCGTCCAGAAGCCGTACCATTTCTCCTCGACCTCTCTCGGATCGTAGACCTTATCTATCACTTAAGGAGACTCCTTCAGCAGTCTATCGATCTCCTCCCTGATCACGTTCTCGGCGATCTCCAGGAGCATGCGCTTGACATAGTCCTCGACGTATTCGGTGATGATGGGCGCGAGCTGCCCCGCGAACTTCGGCGCAGCCTCTTCCATCGCCGATGTGAGGGCAGACCGGATGCGCCCCTCGAGGTCTGACGTCTCTTCGCTCACCTGGCGGGGGATTCCTATTGTCTCCAGCGCACCTGCGGCTGCGACCCCTCCCAGACTGTCCATGGCATCCTTCAACATGGCGCCGAACGAGGGGGGAGGCATCGCCTCTTCCCGGGCCTGCCCCTCTTCGGCCGCCTCTATCTTCCGCCCCTCTTCGGCTGCCTCTATCTTCCGCTCCTCTTCCACTGCAGCCTCCTCTTCCGGGAGCCTCAAGGCCATGGGCTCCTGAGGTTCAATCTTTTCCGCCGGTCCCTCTTCCCTTTGCCACTCCACAGCGGCCAAGGCCTCTTCCCTGAAGGGGGGCTCAGGCTCATGGGGGACCACGATATCCGCAGCCTCGGGCCTCGAGACTTCGAACCCTCCCATCGCGCCACCTCCGTCCGAGGGTCTCTCCATGTCCGGGACCGCCTCAATCCCTTTCGCCGATAGGGCCTCTTCCGGCTTCTCTTCCACGAGGTCCGTAAGCTCTATGGCATCGTCTTCCTTTGTAACCGTCTCGTAGACCCGGAAGAAATTGATGGGCTTCTCTATCACGCCGTCTGCCTGATAGCCCAGAAGCTCCGTGGCGTCCGACTCGTCCTTGAGAAAGAAGAAGCTCGCTGTTTCGAGGAACTTCTGCTTCTGCAGCTTCTTGTAAACTTCTATGCCATTCACCTTGGGAAGGTCAACATTGACGATGTATACATCAGGGTTTATCCTCTCGGCGATCCTCTCCACTTCCTTCCCGTTCGACGCGTGAATGATCTCAAAGCTGGCTTTGGAAAAGACGGTCATGAAGGCATGTTGGAGGCTCTCATCCCTGTCTGCAATGACTATTGTCTTTTTCATAGACCCTCCTAAACAGGTATCTTCCAAGGCATTGGAAGGAATATCCTCTCGAAGAGGTTAAAGGCATAACGGTCCGTCATGCCGGCGATGTAGTCGCACACACACGTGGAAGGGTCGTCATAGAAGCCTTTTGAACCCGTCTCCTCTAAGAAGGCGTCGGGGTGGTCCAGGAAATGGCAATAGAGCTCTTCGACGATCATCGAGCACTTTGTGAACTCTCCGTGGACCGCGTTGTTCTCATAGACCCGCTCGTAGAGGAACTCCCGGAGCTCCCCCATGTGCTGTTCGACTTCCGCCTCGATGGACACGTCGTCGTTCTTCAGGCTCTCCCCTATGACGGCGCGCACCATGCGATCTATCCTCTGGGAGTGGGTGTCGCCCAGGTTCCTCCGGCAGCTCTCCGGAAGGTCGGAAAGGGCGATCACATTTCCCCTGAGGGCATCATCGATATCGTGATTGATGTAGGCGATCACGTCGGCGATGCGAATGACCTCCGCCTCTCTCGTGAGCGGCTTCTCCCCGCCGGCCTTTATGGTAATGTCCCCTTTCCCTTTCGAATGTTTCAGGATCCCGTCGCGCACCTCCATGGTGAGGTTCAGGCCCTGCCCATCCCTCTCGAGGACGTCCACCACTCTCAGGCTCTGCTCGTAGTGGCGGAAGCCCCCTTCGTGCAGTCTGTCGAGTACCTCTTCCCCCGAGTGGCCGAACGGCGTATGGCCAAGGTCGTGGCCGAGGGCAATGGCCTCCACGAGGTCCTCGTTCAAAAGGAGCGACTTGGCGATGGTCCTCGCTATCTGAGAGACTTCCAGCGTGTGGGTGAGGCGCGTCCTGTAGTGATCGTCAGTGGGGAAAAGGAATACCTGGGTCTTATACTTGAGCCTGCGAAACGACTTGCTGTGCACGATCCTGTCCCGGTCGTGCTGGAAAGCCGGTCTGATGTCGCACGGCGCCTCTTCTCTCAGCCTGCCCCTCGTGTCACGGCTCCTTTGCGCCTTTGGCGAGAGATATTCGTCCTCCCTGTCCTCTAACATTGCCCTGATATTCATATAGATAACGACACAAACCGTCGTACTCTATCACAAGGAGAAGACTATTTCAAGAAAGGCCGATGGGGGAAGGCAAAAGGGGTCCCCGGGATGGCATATCCCTCTTGACACGATCTCAAAGGGGTTCGATAATGGATACATTCAGCGTGAGGCCGGTCTTGAGGGAGGGCCAATTCCAATTCTAAATCATGACGATATCGAGGCGCCGAGGAAGGAGCGACGAAGGTGTACAGTTGCAGTACATCGAGGAGCAGATGACGAAGGCAACAAAGATAGCGCCGAGTTAGAATTGGAATAAAGAAGGGCGAAGCAGGCTAGGATCGAGGACCGGTTCGGGAGGGGGTTTGTGAGACCAGCAATAATCATCGTCGATATGCTCGAAGACAGCTACAGGGACAGGTCGGACAAGAACCGGGAAGAGGAGCGGATTGTTCCGCTGGTGCGGGACTTTCTGCGGACATGCAGGGCCATCCCCATTCCCCTCATTTTCGCCTGCGACAGCTTTCTCGAAGGCGACTTCATCTTTGAAGGCCGCATGAAGCCCCAAGCCATAAGGGGGACCGAAGGGGCGAAGGTGCTCCACGACCTCGACCCCCAGCCGACTGATACGATACTCCCCAAGAGACGGTTCAGCGCCTTCTTCAAGACCGACCTGGACCAGACGCTCCGCACGTGGCATGTCGATACGGTGGCCGTCGGCGGCATGAACACCCATTTCTGCGTCCTGGCCACTGTCTTCGATGCAATCTGCCACGATTTCCGCACCATTATCCTGGA
>CAYZAF010000391.1:0-2532 GCA_964476435.1 uncultured Syntrophaceae bacterium | reverse complement strand
GTGGGATCGGGGAAGTGATGGGGGAAGCGGCCGTCCATCTCGCAGAAGAGGGGCACGACCTCCTGCCCCAGCTCCTCCATGATGGGGCAGGCGACTGCCCCGCCGGTGCCGCTGCCCCCGTCCACGACCACCTTGAGGCTGCGGTCGATGCGAATGTGCTTCTGCAGGTAGTCCGCATAGTCCGCTTTTATCTGCGTATAGGCCCTCAGGGATCCGCGGCCGGAGACGAACCGGCGCTCCTCTACGATGCGCCCTATCTCCTGCACCTCCGGCCCGAAGAGCGTGCGCTTCCCGAAGGCCACCTTGAAGCCGTTGTAATCGGGCGGGTTGTGGCTCCCCGTCACCATGATGCCCCCTTCCACGTCGAGGTTGAAAAGGGAATAGTAAAAAACGGGGGTGGGCACGACCCCGAGGTCGATGACGGAGAGGCCTCCCGTTTCCATGCCTTCCATGACGAGGGCCCCGAAGCTGTCCGAGCTGAGCCTGCAGTCACGGCCCACGGACGCGCGCCTCTTGCCCCTTTCCCTCATGTACGTCGCGAATGCCCGGCCTATATCCCTGACGACGTCATCGTTGAGGTCGATCCCTACCAGACCCCTGATGTCGTATTCCCTGAGTATCTCCCGGTTCATTCATCTCACCTTGCGAGAACGTAAGATGCCTCTGGGCGCGCCTTATGATAAGGGCTCCGTCGAGGCTTGAAGGCGCAAGGCCCTTGGTAGCCTTTGCGCTGAAAAGAACAAAAGGAAGGGACAAAGTTTCCTTTGACTTCCCTTGCTCGCCTTAAATATTATTATGGACGAAGACGAAATCTCAAGGCAAAAGGGGCAATATGGAAAAACAGTTCGTCATAGATGAGATAACGCTAAAAGATTCGTGGCGGCTTTTCCACATCCTGGCCGAATTCGTGGAGGGGTTCGAGAACCTCTCGGACGTGGCTCCTGCGATCACCGTATTCGGAAGCGCAAGGACCAAGGAGGGGGACCACCTCTACACGAGGGCGTACGAGCTTGCGAAGCTCCTCGGGAAGAACGGGTTCAACCTCATCACCGGGGGAGGACCGGGCGTCATGGAGGCGATCAACAAAGGGGCCAAGGAGGTGGGCGTCAAGTCAGTGGGCATCAACATTGAGCTGCCCTTCGAGCAGAAGCCGAATCCCTATATCACGCTCCCCCTGAGCTTCAGGTACTTCTTCGTGAGGAAGGTGATGTTCATCAAGTACGCCATCGCCTATATCGTGCTGCCCGGAGGGTTCGGCACCCTGGACGAGTTCTTCGAGGCCCTCACCCTCGTCCAGACCCACAAGACGCGACCCTTTCCCGTTATCCTCGTGGGAACCGACTACTGGGAGGACCTCATCGCCTTCATGCGGAGCCGCATGCTGCGCAACGGGATGATCAACAAGGACGAGCTCAACATCTTCCAAGTGATCGACGAGCCCGAGAAGATCGTGGAATACATCAAGAGGTTCGTGATCCTGTAGGAAGGTCGATCCAGGGCGCGTGGGGCCGACCCCGAAGTCAGAAGTGCCCCATTTGCGCTAGTCGTGGTTTTCCTCGACGTCCCGCATGATGTCTACCACGGAGATGAAGACCGCCAGCACGAGGGGTCCCATGACGAGGCCTATCAAGCCGAACAGCTCTATACCCCCGAGCACGCTGAAGAAGATCGCAAGGAGGGGCATTCTGAGCCTGCCTCGCATTATGATCGGCCTCAGCACGGTGTCCACCATGCTTATCCCGAAAACCCCCACGATCGCGAGGATGAGCCCATCGAGGATGAAGCCCTTGAAAAGGAGATAGAGCACCGCAGGCACCCACACCATGGCCGAGCCAACCGCAGGAACGAAGGATGATATGGAGATCGCGAGGCCCCACAGGATTGGAGAATGGATCGACAGAAGGGTGAATGTCACGGACGCGATAATGCCCTGGATGATCGCGACAACAATGCCCCCGTAAATGGTGGAGACGACGATGTCCTTGACCTGCCTCGTCAGCCTCTCCCTGTGGCGCGCAGGGAAAGGCAGGTACTGGCTGATGCGGGTGAGAAACGTCGACCCGTCACGGAGGAAGAAAAAGAGGGCAAAGGCCATGAGGACAAAGTGCACCGCTGCCCCGGCGAGGTCGCCCAGCCGGTCCGGAAGGTATTCGAGCAGCCTCTGCCCTGCACCTGACAGGCTCTTCATCATGGACGCCTGGAGCTGGGCCTGACTGATGCTCAGGAAGGAAAGGACCTTCTTCAAGGTCGGCTGGATCGCGGGGCTGTTGAGGAACTTTGCCACGCCCTTCAGGTTTATGGGCTGTATCGATACGTTGCTCAGCTCTCTCGTGAGCAGATAGGCAAAATAGGAGAAAGGGCCCAGGATCAGCGCGCAGACGAAGACTACGGTGACGGCTGCTGCCAGGGAGTTCCACCTCACCCATCGCACGATGAACTTGTAGATGGGAAAAAAGACGATGGAAAAGACGATGGCCCAGCCGATGGGAGTGAGAAACGGCCTCAGTATGAGGTAGCTCAGGTACCCGAGGA
>CAYZAF010000390.1:0-6025 GCA_964476435.1 uncultured Syntrophaceae bacterium | reverse complement strand
CTGAAGATCTTCAGCCGGACATAGGCGCCCATATCTATCCCCCGGGGTTCAATGTGGTGATGGTGACGGGCGCCGTATCGACTTGCATGGCAGTGCCTGCCTTCCGGACTCGGGTGTGCCTGAGCCACCGCGGGTCCGTGTCGGGAAAGTCCTCCCTGAAGTGGGCGCCCCTGCTCTCCCTTCTCGAGAGGGCGGAAAGGGTCATCATCTCGGCAACGTCAAGCATGTAGGGGACCTCAATAGCCTCGACCCACCCGAGGTTGAAGCACTTGCCTCCCGGCGCCCGGAGCCGCGGGAGCTCTGCCTTGAGGGACGCTAGTTCGGAAAGGGCCTTTTCCATCTCGTCTTCCGTTCGCGCCACCCCCATGTGCTCGGCCATGAAAGAGCCTATTCTCTCACGGACGGCACGGCCCGATACGCCATCGGGCCTGAAGAATCCATGAAGCCTTTCGTTTTCCTGCCTCACGAGGCCCTGGTCCGGTGCTATCCACTCCGCCCGGGATGCATATTCAGCCGCGTACTTTCCCGCCCTTCTGCCAAAGACGACGATATCCGTCAGGGCGTTCCCGCCCATCCTATTCGCCCCGTGGACGCCCCCGGCCACCTCGCCCGCGGCAAAGAGGCCGTAGAGGTTCGTCTCGCATCGCTCGTTGATCCTCACGCCCCCCATGAAGAAGTGCGCGCCCCCTGGCGTAAACTCGACCTTCCAGTGCTTGGGGTCGGGATCGTCTACGCTCATCGCCTTGATGAGGTTCCACCTCTCCCGGGCAATGTCCCCGCCCAGGGCCTTCTGCAGCTGCCTCTCTATTTCCGCGCTTGGAAGGGGGGAGACGGACAGGTCGATGTAGACCCCTCCCCGCGGGGTGCCCCTTCCTTCCTTGATCTCCCTGTAAGCGAGTCTCTGGATCACATCCCTCGGCTGGGGGAGTTTCATGTATTCCTTGCCGAGGGCGTTCCGGTATTCGCCCCCGCACATGATGCTCAGGAGGGCAGGATTGCCGAGGAGCCACGGGGGATAAAGCTGCTGGCCCGTGAATTGGACCATCTCCATATCGATAAGCTCTGCCCCGGCGTGAAAGGCGAGCGCGTAGCCCACACCCGAGGCATGGCCGCGGAGGCCGAAGGGCGTGTTCGAGGAGTGGGGAAAGAGCTCGCCCAGACCCCCTGCCGCAAGGACAACGGCCTTCGATTGGATGGCGAAGACCTCCCCTGTCCTTATGTCGAGGACTGAGGCCCCGATGACCCTGCCTTCGTCCGTGAAAAGGCAGGTGGCAAGAGAGTCTTCGCGGATAAAGATGTTTTCATGGCGCTCCAATTCGCCTTTGAGAGCCGCCATGTAGGTAACGCCGGGTATGTAATGGCCTCTCGGATGCGAGGCGCCGCTGCCGCGGGGGTCCGTGAAAAAGAGCCTGCCCCCTTCCATGAAGACCTTTGCGCCCCAGGCGATCAGCTCTTCTGCCCGTTCCGGCGCCTCCCTGGCGAGGCACTCCACGAGGTTCTGCTCATTGAGATAGCAGCCTATCCGGACCACGTCCCTGAAGTGATCCTCAAACGAGTCCTCGGGGTGGGAGACCCACTGCATGCCCCCGTTCGCCATAGAGGTGAGGCCGCTTCGCCCCAGGGGCCCTTGGTTCAGAAGGAGGATGCGCAGCTTCTCGTTCTTGGATGCCTCGATTGCCGCCCTGGCGCCGGCTCCGCCGGCGCCTATGATGAGAACATCGGTCTTGACAATCACCGCAGGTCCTCTAGAAAGTGCTCAGCTCGATGAACTGCCCGGCCATGTAACTGCAGACGTCGGAGGCCAAGAAGGCAACCGCTGGGCCCACGTCCTCGGGCCGGCAGAGCCGCTTGAGCATGGATCGCTGCGCATTGCCCTCCTTGAAGCCGGCGGGTGCGCCGGCGGTAAGTCCTGTGTCGCCGAGGCCCGGAGCAATGCCGTTGACGATGACCCCGAATCGGGCCACCTCGACTGCGAGGGCATGGGTCCAGGCCACGACGCCGGCCTTTGCCGCCCCGTACACCGAGATCGTCGGTATGCCCCGCCCGCCGGTGGTATTGATAATCCTGCCGTACTTCCGGGCAATCATGTGAGGGAGGACCGATTGGGCCACGTTCATCTGCCCGATGAGATTGACATCGATGTCCAGGTCCCAGTCTGCCCGGGTCATCTCTAGGAACGGCCTTTCCCGGCTGCTCGCCCCCGCGTTGTTGACGAGTATGTCGATCCTGCCGAACCGATCGACGGCTGCTCTCACCATGGCATCCACTTCCGCCCTCTGTCTGACGTCGACCTTGATCGCGAGCGCAGCCCTTCCGAGGCCTTCTATCTCGGAAGCGGTCATCTGCGCTCCTTGGAGGTTGATGTCGGCGACAACGATGTCGCACCCTTCGACGGCGAGTGTTGTCGCGATGTTCCTGCCGTAGCCCGTCTGGCCTCCGGCCCCCGTAACGAGCGCCACCTTGCCCTTGAGCTTCAGGTCCATTCCTCCTCCTTCGCGATCGATCCGGGTCGTTTTCCTCTCTTAGAAAGCGCCTACACCGATCTTATCTCCTGCCGCATAAAGGCCCAGTAGCAGATGCCGAAGCAGAGAAAGGTGAGGGCAAACAGCGAGAGCATGTGGGGAGCGACGATGGCGAGGCTCTGACCAACGGGCAACGGATTCTGAAACCGCTCCAGAGATAGTCTCTCCATGGGCCCTACGAGAACTAGAGAGCTCGTCGTTTTGCGCATGGGGTCGAGGATCGTGGACGTAGACTCGGTATAGAGGGTCGTCGGCGAGAAGAGGTAAACAATCCGCTGCACCTCTGCGTGCTTCAGCACTGCCTCGATGTCCGATGCGCTTTCTTCTGTCTGGCTGACAGGCGCGAGGGCATCCGATATGAAGCCGGCGCTCAAGGGCACGAGGAAGGAGGTGAATATCCATACGGCGAGGGCCGCCAGGGCAGAGGTGGACGTGCTCTTGAAAACGACGGAGAAGAGTATGGAGATGCCCAGCCAGAAG
The DNA here is from genome assembly GCA_964476435.1 of uncultured Syntrophaceae bacterium. Taxonomy (GTDB): domain Bacteria; phylum Desulfobacterota; class Syntrophorhabdia; order Syntrophorhabdales; family WCHB1-27; genus CAVVNC01. The sequence goes on along the minus strand of CAYZAF010000390.1, from coordinate 3,023 downwards.
GAGATGTAGAGCACGCTGAGGATGAGGTATATGACGAGGCGGAGCACCTCGGCCGAGCCAGGAACGATACCGAGCATGCGGATGCCAAGGGCGGATATTACGGCAGTTAGGGCTACGAGCATAATGGAGATGGTGGCAACCCCTGCGAGGAACTTGCCGTTGATGACCGCGTCCCGGTAGATGGGCTGGGAGATGAGCTTGCTCAGGGTCCTCGAAGCCCTCTCCCGGTTGATGACGTCGAAACCGAGAACGATCCCTATGAGGGGTCCGAAAAAGCCGATGAACTGGAGGAAGGAGAAGAGCTTTCCCGTGGAGGTGAAGAGGTAGAGGAACAGGAGGGTCGGCTTGGCCATGCCCTTCACCTCGTCCTTTATCGTCATGCCTACCATGGAGGCGATGATGATCCCCAACATCACGATCAAGGCCAAAATCAGGAGGAACCGCGTGCTCGAGAAGTAATCCTCCATCTCTTTCCTGAATATGGTAAAGATGCCCTGCACGGTCAAGCCTCCTTGAAATACTTCATATAGATTTCCTCGAGGGTGTATTCCGCCTTCTCCACCCCGAGCTTCTCCCGGGCCAGCTCATCCAGGCGGCCGGCTGCAACGAGGCTACCCTTGATCATGATGCCTACCCTGTCGCAGACGCGCTGAACCTGATCGAGAAGATGGGAAGAGAGGAAGACGGTGATGCCTTTGTCCCTGCTGAGGGAACGGATCATATCGAGCATCCGGTTGGTCCCATCAGGGTCGAGACCGACCGTGGGCTCGTCGAGAAAGACGATCTGGGGGTCTTTGACGAGGACTTCCGCGATGCCGAGGCGCTGCCTCATCCCTTTGGAGAAGGCCCGCACCTTCTTGGTCGCCTCGTCGGAAAGGCCGACCACGTCGAGAAGCCCATCGATTTTCGGCCCGGAGAGCCTGTCGGGGATACGGTTGAGCCTGGCAACAAAGCGCAGGTTCTCCCTTGCATTCATGTCGTCGTAGAACCCGACGTTCTCAGGCAGGTACCCTACGGTGCGCTTCACCTTCAGGGGGTCCCTCTTCGGGTCTAGGCCGCACACCTTTGCCGTACCGGACGTAGGCTCGGTAAGACCGAGGAGCATGAGAATAGTTGTTGTCTTGCCTGCCCCGTTCGGACCGAGGAATCCGAAGATCTCACCCTCGATGATGCTCATGGTAAGATTGTTGACCGCGATCTGAGGGCCGTATGCCTTGGTCAGGCCCTCAGTTTCGATAACCCGCTGTCCGGCCATGCTATCGTCTCCCGAGCCAAATGAAGAGCGCGCAGAGCCCCGCAATGACAACGAGAATGATGACTATGCTGATCCAGCCCCACGCAGCCGAGGACTTCACGGTGACCCTCATCTCCAGGGTCTTGTCTGCCTTCTCGCCGGTAATCGAGACGCCCACCGAGTAGTCTCCCACGAGGGCTTGGGCCCCTGGCTTCACGGTCACCTCGACCTGCTTTAAGTCGCCGGGCTGGAGAGCCTCGATCTTCTCGGGCTTGAAGGTTATGGTCCAGTTCTCCGGTTTGAAGGAATCAAAAGAGATGTTATGGTTGACTGCGGAGCCAGTGTTCTTCACGAAGAAAGAGAACTTCGACGCCTGCCCGGGCATGGCTTCGAGAGAGAGGAGGCCGGTAGGGGTACCTGCGTCGAGCTTGTACGTGCCGGTGAGCACCACGGTGAGCTTCACCTCGGCCTTCCTTTCTCCGCTGGCGACCTCCACGTTAACAGGGTATTCGCCCGGGGCTGCATCCCGCGCAGGGGTGACCTGGACCGAGACGGTCTGGCTCTGTCCGGCTTTGATCCTGAAGGTCGATACCTGCTTCTCTTCGTAGGCGGGCTTGATGTTGAACTCCCAGTCTTTGGGTCCTGTCGCGAAGACATTGAACATCCGGTCAGATTCGGCCTTGTTCGCCACTTCCAGGGAGAACTCGAATTTGGCATCGGTGGATCCCCTCAAGACAGGATAGGCCGTGGTAACCTGGATGTCGCTGCCGGCCGCTGCTCGGGTCTCGACCGCCACGCTCAGGTTGTTGGTCGCGGTAAATGCCCCGTCGGCGGTCTTCGCCTCGAAACTGAATAGATAAGTGCCCGGACCGATTGTCTTGTCCGGCTCGAGGACCAGGGCAACGTTCTTCGTCTTTCCCGAGGGCACGTACAGTCCGGACACGACGTATTCGCCTCCCTTGATGGTTGCCTTCCATCCTTTGGGGACTTTTGTAGGCTTTACGTTGATGGTCTCGTCGGTCCTTCCCTTGTTGAGCAGGATCAGATCCATTCTCACCTGATCACCCACTCTCACGGCAACGCCGGGGTATTCCGTGAAAATCTCGATGCCCCGTTCGGGCCCCGAGACCGTTGTCCCTTCATTCTCTGCTCCGGCAGGAACAGACAGAGAGGGCACGAGGAAGATCAGGGCCGCGAAGAACAGAATGGAGCTGATAGCTCGCCCGTGGCTTGTCCGCATATGCTTGCCTCCTTAAAAAAATATACCTCCGCGCACGCCTTCGAAAGAGACCTTGAGCAAATCGCCGCCCCGGACTTGCGATCTCGCGGCCCGCGCCAGTCAGACGCCGGCGCGCACATCTCGAAAGCCCCCTAAGCTTCAAGAGCAATGCTTTTAGGCCGAGGCGAAGGGTTCTCTTTCCGCGTATATTTAGATACGATCCAGCGCGTCATATTTTATATAGTAGAACCCTTTTGTTGTAAAGTGCTTTTTTGGCTTCCGGGGACGGGGATGGGAAAGGCGTGATTTCCCTGCCTTCGTGAGGGGGGACCTATGCCCGAAGAATCCGTAAGGCATAATTATGTGTTTTAGGAGGCTCTCACTTACACTGAAATCCCTTTTCGAGAAAGAGATGGAGACACGCCTTTACCACGGCCGGATCGTAAAGGCGTCCACTCTTGGACTCGATCTCTCCGAGGGCAGCCTCGATGCCCAGAGAGGCGCGATAGGGCCGGTGGGACGACATGGACTCCACCACGTCTGCAACGGCCAGTATCCTTGACTCCCTTG
>CAYZAF010000389.1:0-1951 GCA_964476435.1 uncultured Syntrophaceae bacterium | reverse complement strand
GACGTGCTCCCCAAAGAAATAGCACGCCGCTGGAGAGAAAAGTTCGGCAAAAATATTTATGAAGGGTACGGGGCCACGGAGACGTGCGGCGGGGTGACCATGCCGTCTGTCAAGGAAGCGATACCGCCCGGCACCATAGGCAAAGTATTGCGGACGAAGAAGGTGCGCATCGTCGACGAGACGACCCTCGAGGAGGTGCCGCAGGGCGAGGCAGGGGAGCTCATCGTCTCGTCGCCCCATATGGTCAGCTCTTACTGGAACAAGGAAGAGGAGACGCAGGAAGCCTTTCTCGACATCGACGGCACGCGCTGGTACAGGACCGGGGATGTGGTGAAGAGGGATGAATTGGGGTTCTTCTATTTCGTGGACCGCACTGCCGATACAATCAAGCACAAAGGATACCGGGTCTCCTCCTCCGAGATAGAGGCAGCCCTGCAGGAACACCCGGCGGTCCTTGCAGCGTGCGCCGTGGGCATCCCGGACGAGAAGGTGGGAGAGCGGATCAAGGCTTTCGTCGTTCTGAAGGAAGACGTGAAGGGCGTCACAGGCTACGATCTCATCCATTGGTGCAGGGACCATCTCGCCTCGTATAAGATACCCAGTTACATAGAGTTCAGGGACATGCTGCCCAAGTCGAAGGTGGGAAAGCTGCTCAGGCGCGAGATGAGGAGGGAGGAAAGAAAGCGCCACGAAGAGCAGCTATGATGCTTCTGCTCGATCAGCCGTCATTCCGGCGAAAAGCCGCCATGATTCCGGCCCTTTTGCCATATTCTCCTCTCCAAATAGTGAGTAGTCTAACCGTCCCCCCGGTGTAAAATAAAAGTCCCCTCGACCGCACCAAAAAAGCATCAAAATAGGCTATACTTTCGTCTCCGTGACAAAAGGCGGCAATCCGGCCTTAAGGAGGTTAGCTCATGAGCATTGACAAGGAGAGCTTCAGTAACCTCTATGCCGTCCTATCCCCTGGATAGAATGCGCTTTTCCGCCGGCCGCCGAGACTCAGAAAGAGAGGTAGCTCGATGATCTACACGTGCGCGATCGATACGCCCCTGGGAACGATGACCGCCGCCTCGAAAGAGGAGGTCCTCGTTGGCCTGTGGTTCATTGGCCAGAAGTACTACCCTTCCCGGACGGAAAAATGGATTCACGAGCCGGATCGTCCCGTTTTCGCGTCAACGCGGGACTATCTCGAACGCTATTTTTCAGGTTCCCCTGGTGCGCCCCACGTCCCCCTTGATCCGCAGGGATCGCCTTTTCAAAAGACCGTTTGGGAGATTCTGTCGACGATACCAACGGGACAGGTAGCCACGTATGGACAGATTGCCAAGCAGACGGCTCGCCGCCTTGGCAAGACCTCTATACCGGCCCAGGCCGTGGGCGGCGCCGTAGCACATAACCCGATTTCCATATTGATTCCCTGCCACAGGGTAATAGGCGCCGACGGAAGCCTGACAGGCTATGCCGGAGGACTGGACAGGAAGGCAGCGCTTTTGCGGATCGAAAAAGCAAACCTTTCTGCCGACGTTTCCTTCCGCCCGAGGCGCTCCCTCTAACCCGGGGTAGTCGAGAAAACAACCCGAAGGATCGAGTTATGGCGACAATTCATTCAGAACGTGCAGTTTCCACACAACAGACCGTTTACTTCATCCTGGCTTCCGTCGGGTTCTGTCATCTGCTGAACGATTCGATGCAGTCCCTCCTGCCCGCGACCTACCCATTATTTAAGACGTTGCTCCATCTGAGCTTCAGCCAGATAGGTCTGATAGCCCTGACGTATCAATTGACGGCATCCCTGTTTCAGCCGGTGGTCGGTTTTTACACGGATCGCCGCCCCAAGCCTTTCTCGCTGCCCATCGGGATCAGCTTCACCCTTGTGGGGCTCTTGCTGCTTTCGCTGGCTTCTAACTTTCACATGATGCTCCTGTCGACGGGCATCGTCGGCATGGGCTCT
>CAYZAF010000388.1:0-3835 GCA_964476435.1 uncultured Syntrophaceae bacterium | reverse complement strand
ATGCCGTGGCTCAAGTAGTCAGCCGCGCCGCCGTCCGCGAGGATTACCTGGCCGGTGACGTAGCTCGATTCGTCCGAGGCCAGGAAAAGCGCAACATTCGCGATATCCTGCGGCTCCCCCACTCTTTTCAGGGCCGCCATTTCTCCTCTCTTCTTCAGAATGGCTCTCGCCTCTTCCTCGGTGCGCCCCATGAAGAGCATCTCCGTCTTTGTCAGCCCGGGCGCGACCGCATTGACGTTGATATTGTATTCCCCCAGCTCGTAGGCGAGCTTTCGCGTCAGGTTGATGACGGCCGCCTTGGACGGGGCATAAATGACTTGCGTTTTCATCGTGTCGGCAATACCCGCAGCGGACGAGAAGTTGACGATCTTGCCGTACCTCTGCCGGATCATCCCCGGTGCCGTGGCCTGAATGCAGAAGTACGTGCCAAGCAGGTTGACGCCCAGCACCCTGTCCCAGGCTTCTTTTGTCGCGTCGAGAGGGTTGGGGAAGCGCCACGTAATTGCCGCGTTGTTCACCAGGATGTCTATCCTGCCGAACGCTTTCAGCCCCTCGTCGACCATGGTGAAGACTTCATCCCTGTTCGCGACATCGCAGCGGATTGCGATCGCTTTTCTCCCCATTTTCTCGATCTCCGCGACCACTTCCCCGGCCTTTTCCCCGCTCTGGGCATAATTCACGATCACCTCCGAGCCCTCCCTCGCGAAGGTCAACGCAATCGCCCTGCCGATGCCTCTCGACGCTCCCGTGACGAGTGAAACCCTCCCTTTCAGCCTCATATAGCGCAGCCTCCTTTGTTCGTGAAGCTCCCCGCCCACAGGGCTTACGCTTCCCGGAGAGGAATAGAGCCCAATTCATGGCGCTTTCTCGACCTAAGCCCACAGGGCGGGGCTTGCGAAAGCACTCCCGGTCATGGCAAACGGCTCATTCTCGTAGAATGGAGCCTCAACTCATTGTACCACCTTCAGCGCCGGTCTTCTTCCTGGATATCCGTTGTTCGGGAGGCGGAAGAATAGACGCAAGTCGAGGCTTAAGTAACCGGCTTTTTTGGCGAAAATGCTCGTATAGAGAACTTTAGAGGCTCGTGGTTCGGGACGAATTGAGCGAACGGTCGCCGGAGCGTTAGATGGAGAAGAGAGTACCAGACGGCAGACGCACCCCTTCTTGGGGACCTTCTTTCCTGCCTTTCCGCGGAGATGCCCAACGGGTGCCGGTGGACGAGGAGAGCTTCATGCGCTACTGGGAAGAGGTCCTGGCCGCGGCGTCAAAGACAGGACCCATCGCCAGGGGTGACGAGGCAGCGGACCACGGAGACGCGCCGGAAAGCGCCTTTGATGGCGGCGACCCTCTTGGTCGTATGGCGCTTGTCCTCAGGAACCGTATGGCCGAAGAAGGGCAAATGGACAAGTTTCCGGCGGTCGCCACACGGATCCTTGCCCTCATCCGTTTGATCGGTGACGGCTCGCTGAAACAGTGGGCCATATCGAGGCCCCAGGACCAGGGACACCTTTACTATCCTGATGCGCTCGTCTTTGCCGCTGCAATTTCTCCCCTCGATGACGATCTCGCCTTTCGGATGGATCTTTTCGAAAACTGCGTGGAAGAGCGGCTGGGTGGCAGGAAACGAGGCCGTTTTATCGCGTGGCTGTGAGATCTGACCAAGGCTTAAGTTGACTATCTGCGGGCAGCAGGGTAACATAGGTCATCACGGGACGCGAGGTAGGAGGGAAGGCATGGCACCAGGCTACATGGGAAAGATGCTGTGGGTGGATCTTTCCAGGAAAGAGCTGAAGGAAGAGGCCCTCGACGAGAAAATATGCCGGGAGTACGTGGGAGGCTACGGCCTCGGGGCAAAGATACTCTTCGACCGGCAGCCTGCCGGAATTGATCCCCTCGGACCGGACGCCATTTTAGGCTTTCTCACCGGCTGCGCGTCGGGCACTGCGGCGCTTGGCGCTTCGCGGTATGTTGTCGTAGGGAAATCGCCACTCACCGGCGGCTGGGGCGACGCCAATTCTGGCGGGGATTTCGGCCCCTCTCTTAAGCAGGCCGGCTACGATGCCATCTTCTTCACCGGCATTTCCGACGAGCCGGTATACCTTTCAATCGATAGCGGCAAAGCGGCGCTGAAGGACGCCTCGGACCTCTGGGGAAAGGACACCTTCGAAACCGAGGACATCCTCAAAGAGAGGCTCGGCAGGGACGCAGAAGTTGCGTGCATCGGACAGGCCGGGGAAAAGATGGCGCTTATCGCTGCAGTGATGAATAACAAAGGCAGGGCCGCGGGGAGGTCCGGGCTCGGGGCGGTCATGGGTTCGAAGAGACTGAAGGCCGTGGTTGTGAAAGGCACCTTGCCGGTGCCCCAGGCGGACGAAGAAAAGGTGAAGGAACTCAGGAGGAAGTACCTCGGAGAACTGGGCGGCCACGCGGAAATGATGCGCAACACCGGTACCCCCGCTATCTTCACCATCCTCGCCGAGGCTGGGGACACGCCGACCAAGAACTGGTCAGGCACATCGACGATCGATTTCCCGCAGTTCCGGGACATCGGGGCAGGCCCGGTCATAGAGCGGCAGTCCAAGAAGTACGCCTGCTACCGCTGTCCTCTCGGCTGCGGCGGCCACATGAAAGAGGGGACAGGAGAGTACAGGTATCCTGCGGGGTCGCACAAGCCCGAGTATGAAACGCTCGGCATGTTCGGCGCCAACTGCCTCAACAACAACGTCGACTCCATCATCATGGCGAACGACATCTGCAACCGCTACGGCGTCGATACGATATCAGCGGGTGCGTGCATTGCTTTCGCGATCGAATGCTACGAATCGGGGATTATCACCAAAGACGACACGGACGGCATCGAGATGACCTGGGGCAACCACAGATCCATCGTGGCCATGACGGAAAAGATGGTCAAGAGGGAAGGGTTCGGCTCGATCCTCGCCCAAGGCGTCAAGGTTGCTGCGGAGAAGATCGGGAAAGGGGCAGATCAGTACGCGATGCATATCCAGGGGCAGGAGGCGCCGGCCCACGACCCGAAGTTTGGGATGCAGTGGGGGATCTCCTACACCCTCGACGCCACGCCCGCGAGACACACGCAGGGCGGAGAGGGACCGCACTGCCCCGGGGTGATGCCGCAATACGATCAGAAAGCGGCCAAAGGCAGGGGGGTGCCTCACAAGATAGGCTCAAACTATACCCACGTCTACAACGCCGCCGGTCTGTGCATGTTCGTCGTGGGCGCCTACCCTGACGCAAGCGCGCTCCTCCACTTCCTCAACGCGATCACGGGCTGGAATATGGACATGGCCGAGCTTCAGAAGACGGGCGAAAGAATCGCCAACATCAGGATGGCCTTCAACGTGCGGGAGGGGCTCAACCCGGTGGAATACGAGGTACCGGGCAGGATACTTGGCATTCCGCCGCACGAAAGGGGCCCTCTGGCCAGGGTGACCGTGGACCGCGAGACGCTCAGCAGGGAGTTCCTCACTGCCATGGATTGGGACCCCAAGACGGCGAGACCGAGCAAGGAGAAGCTGCTCGAGCTGGGCATGGAAGACGTGGCCAAGGTGCTTTGGCCGTAGGAACCGGCTGCCTCCCTCGCGCCACATTGATGAAAAGGCTGGGAGAAGGAAGCGAGCCTCCCTTCAGGCGATAATATCCGGGATCTCCTTCTTTAAGATGAGACAGCAGAGAGTGCCCACGAATCGCGTCTCACCTTTCTCAAAAAGCGTGCCTTCTGCAAGCTCCTCGAACTTGGCGAACCGGTAAAAGGGCTCCTCGAAGGCATGTACCCAGAAGAGGATTGCCTTCAACCTCCCAAATTGGCGCTGCATCT
>CAYZAF010000387.1:0-6783 GCA_964476435.1 uncultured Syntrophaceae bacterium | reverse complement strand
ACCACCCTTACGGGGCCGCGGGTGGGTCCGCAATCGAGCGTGAGCGAGTCTTTCCGTCTAGACGGGTCAGCATTGGAAGCGCTAGCGAATCGGAAGGAATTGCCTTCGTAAGCGGACGGAGGGCTTGCAATCAGGATAGTTCTGTCTGTCGAAGGTACGAGTCTTCCTGACCAATGAAGGAGAAGCCCGGAGGTAGAGGCCACCAGTATGCCGACGCGCAGCGAATCGGCGTTATCGGCACGAAACGGGAATGAATTTTGGGAAACGCTCTATGTTATCAGCCTATGCCTATCATGTCCCTGTTGGCTGCACCTGGCGGCACCATGGGAACGACGTTTTCTCTACGGCCGATGGGGATGTCGACAATAGACGGTCCTCCAAGGGAGAAAGCCCGCTCCAGGGTGGCCTTTAGGGACCGGCCACGGCCGATGCGAAAGCCAGTGATCCCAAATTGCCTTCCTAGGGCCGCAAAATCGAGTTCCAGATCGAATCGCGAGGCAATGTACTTCTGCCCGTAGAATAGCTCCTGCTGCTGTCTCACGAGGCCCAGTTGCCCGTTGTTCATGACGAGAATCGTGACAGGAAGGCTGAGTTCTGCCAGCGTGGCGAGCTCCTGGATATTCATCTGAAGGGAGCCGTCACCAGTCACGCAGAGCACGCGGCACCCGGGATTTGCGAGGGCCGCGCCTATGGCAGCGGGGAGCCCTGCGGCACGACCTTCAGCAGTTCCCTGGCGCCCTTGACGAGGAAGCTGTGCTTCGTGATGGGGAGCGTCATGCCGTATGTGTCGACCTCCTGAAATGCATCCGATCCGATCATCGTTGTGGCCACCTGACCGGTAAAGGCTATGATCGGTACGGAGTCCAGCTTGGCATCGGCTATGGCTGTTACCAGATTCGTGGCGCCCGGACCTGAGGTGGCAAAACAGACCGCCGGTCTGCCCGTGGATCTTGCCATGCCGTGGGCGATGAAACCCGCCCCCTGCTCGTGCCGGGCCAGGACGTGGCGTATCGTGCTCCTCCAGAGGGCGTCATAGAGGGGAAGGTTGGCACCTCCAGGGATACCGCTCACGATGGTGATCCCTGCCTTCTCCAGGAGTCTTACGATGACCTCTGCTCCGTTGCATCGCATGCTTCTCCCCTCCTTCTCGGGCAATAAAAAACCCCTGCCGGTTCACACCGGCAGGGGCCCTTCTCGTACGAGTGCCTTAAGCCTACGGCGGTGTAAACCGGCAGGTGGTAAGTACAAGGACCAGTACATCTACGAACGACGTAGAAAGGAGATATGTTCCACAGCTATCGATCACTGGCGAATGCTCCATAACGACACCTCCTCGGAGCATAAACGAATAGGGGCTCCTTGTCAATGAAAAACGGACAGCCCCCTACCGTCAAAACCTATACCACTTGGCGAGTCTCTCAGGAGAGACTCCCATCAGGTAGAGGGCCATGATCGTCCAATTCCTGAGCGTGCACCGGAGGACCCCTTCCTTTTTCCAACGGCGGGAGGACGTCCGAACCTTTTCCCGGAGGATGCATATCTTCCCTGCCTCGGCCTTTACGCGCCGCATGAGGTCCACGTCCTCCATGAGGGTTATTTCCCTGTAGCCGCCTATCTTCATGAAATAGTCCCGCCGGAGGAAGATGGCCTGGTCGCCGTAAGGCATCCTGGTCAGACGGGAGCGCAAGGACGCAATCGATCCGATGACGCGGAAGATGAAGCCAGCTTCGCCAACCTTCAGGTCAAACGCGCCTCCCACGAAGCGCCCGTCCGACAGGGCCGAGGAGATCATGCGCAAGCCGTCCTGGGGAAGCTCCGTATCGACGTGGAGAAAGAGGAGGACATCGCCGTTGGCTATTTTGGCCCCCCTATTCATCTGGAGCGCCCGCCCTGTACGAGAGGTAACGAGCTTCGCATGGTCCCCGGTCACTGCCTTGAGCGTCTCGGCCCCGGGGCTTCCGTCCACCACGACTATCTCCACTGTCTCGTCCATGGCCCTGATTCTTGTGATCGCTTCATTGATGAGCGCCTCTTCCCTGAGCACGGGGATGATGATCGATATGGTCATGCGATGTTCCTCGCCTCTCGGACCTTCCCGGATAGGAATGAAGCGGGAATTGCCGCGCTCCCAATCACCAATGAAAACGCCTGCGCAGGAAGTCTATGGTCGCGAGTTCCCCGTCTGGCAGATCCCGGTGCGCGTCGAAGAAGGTCTCGAGGTCCGCGTACTCGTCGACATCGCGCCAGGCAGGCAGGACATGCACGGCCAAGCCATTATTCCGCAAGGTACCTATGGTCTGCCCGAACACGGTGGGGCTTCCCCATTCCACCCCTATGAAAGGGGCGGCCAGGATGGTGCGGGCGGAAAAGCCTATCAGATAGTAGCCGCCGTCCTTGGCAGGGCCGATAACAGCCCCATGGGTCTTGAGGCTCTCGAATGCCTCATGGAGCAAGGGGAGGGGAAGATCGGGGATGTCGCTCCCTATGAGAAGAGCCTCTTCACAATCGAGAAAGGCTGTCTTGAAGGCGCCGTACATGCGCTCTCCGAGGTCCCTCCCCTTCTGGGCCAGGCACGGGAACTCAATACCGAGCCATTCTGAGGCCTTCTGCAGCCCTTTCGGGGGATAAAGAAAGATCAAGGTCGGGTAGCCAGCCCGCCTCGCGAGGGCGAGGCTGTCCGTGACGAGGCATCGGTAGAAATCGGAGGCCTCCTCTGCCCCTATTGCCCGGGCAAGCCTCGTCTTCACCCTGCCCTTCTCAGGGTGCCTGACGAAAAGGAGGAGTCTTCTCCCCTCTTGCGCCGCCATCTAAGCGAGCTGGCCCTGGCACGAGCTTCCTGAGCCTGCCGTGCACCCGTAGCAGTGATCGCCTATCGCGATGTCCCGGGCCGCGAGCCTTTGTCCATCAAAGGCAGAGATGTGGCCCGGCAGACCATGGTCTATGGCAAGGCCGAGGATCTGGTTGAAGTCGCAGTCGTAGAGCCTTCCATCCCATGCCACGGAGACCATCGATTTACACATGAGCCCTTTGAGGCTCTCCGGATTGAAGGCCTTCACCAGGGTCCGCATGTAATCCTCGTAGTTGTCAGTCCTGTGCAGATACTCCAGGTACCTGCCTATGGGCATGTTCGTGATGCAGAAGAGGCGGTTGAAAGAGACGCCGTATCTCTCCCGGAGGGCGAGGCGGTAGAGGGATTCCAGGGCTTTCTGGCTGCCGGGCAGAAAGGCGCCGGCCGGGTTGTGGACGAGGTTGAGAGAGAGGCCGGTATCGTCGCTGCCATAGCCTCGCAGGTTGAGCATGCGGATGGCTTCGATCACCTTGTGGAATACGCCCGGCCCCCTCTGGCGGTCCGTGATACGCGGGTCCACGTGGGGGAGGGAGAGGATGACCTCCACGCGATTGCGCGCGTAGACATCGAGGAGATGGCCGTAGGCCTCCCCAGCGAGGAGCACCCCGTTGCTCCTCACGAGTACCCGCCGGTCCTGGCTCGCGCACGCCTCGACGAATTGCGGGAAAGAGGGATGCAGCTCCGGGCTGCCGCCGGTGATGTCGACAACGGGGATGGCGTGGGCCGAGAGAGCCCTGACACACTCCTCCATCACCCCTTCGGCCATGGTTTCCGTTCTTTGCGGTCCTGCCTGGATGTGGCAGTGCCTGCACTCGAGGTTGCACCGGTACCCTATGTTGACCTGGAGGATCTCGATGGCCGATGCCCTCAATGGGGCGCAGACCATCTCTTCGAAGGAAGGGCTGATCTTCGGGCCGTCCATCCCTACATCCCCTTTTTCTTGATGATCTTCCTCATCTGCGTCGAATGGGCCAGAACGATGCCCGCCACCATAGCCGCCCCTACGTGAACGGCCTCGGTCATCTCGTCAGGGGATATGCCCAGAGAAAGGCATTGATTGGTGTAAGCATCGATGCAATAGGGGCATTTCTGCGTAACTGCCACGACCAGGGCTATGAGGGCCTTCTCCCTCTCGCTCAGGCCTGCCTCTTTCATTGCCTCGCCATAGTAATCGAAATACTTTTTTCCCAGCTCCGGCGCGTACTCTCCGATATTCTCGAAATCCTCGAGGTCCTTTTTCTCGTAGTAATCTCCCATCTTGATCCTCCTTCCAGTGGACAAATGGAGTATAATTCCCGGAACAGTGAAAATGTGGGGAAGGGCGACTGCTCTCTTGAAGCCCCCTTTATTCAAGAACTTCTTGCATCACATAGTCGCCATACCGGTCAAGGAGCGGCTGCCTGATCTGCATCAGATCATACGACCGCTTGAGGGCCAAAGCAAAAACGATGATCACCAGAGCCATGATAATGATCGAGAGGGTGGCGAGGAGATACTCTCCCTTTGGCAGGTAGTTCATGGTGATGTTGAGGTACCCGGCATAGAGTGTCGTAAAAGCCATGACGCTGCCCGGGATGGCAGTGATCCATGAATACCTCGCTTTCCCCATCCTGAGGAGCATGATCGTGCAGATAATCAAGGCGCTCGAGGCAAGGAGCTGGTTGCTCATGCCGAAGAGAGGCCAGATTGTCGTGATATCGCCGGTAAATACAAGGTAGCCCCAGGCGCCCGTGAAAAGAAAGCTCGTGACGATGATGCCGGGCATCCAGCGTTTTTCAAGAAACTGCGGAACGATCTTCCCGATCATCTCCTGCACGAAGAACCTTCCTACCCTTGTGCCCGTGTCAACAGCGGTGAGGATGAATACGGCTTCGAACATGATGGCAAAGTGGTACCAGTAGGACATCAGCCCCCTCATGAAAGGGACGGCGGAGAAAATGTAGGCCATGCCCACGGCAAGGGATACGGCACCTCCCGGCCGCCCCTGAACTTTTTCCTGCACCTCTGACGCAAGCTGCGGAAGGTTGACCGGAACCATATGCAGTTTTGCATAGACCGCAGGCGCCGCGTTGATCGCGAAATAGTCCGCCGGAATGAGAACACATGCTGCCACAAGGGCCATGATGGCAACAAACCCCTCGACGAGCATGGCGCCGTAGCCAATGAAAAGGACATCCCGTTCGCTGGCGATCATCTTCGGCGTGGTCCCTGTACCGATGATAGCGTGGAATCCCGACAACGCGCCGCAGGCTATGGTAATCATGATGAATGGATATACCGAGCCGGGGATGATCGGACCGCCGCCGTGGATATAGGGCGTCAGGGCAGCCATATGGAAGGCAGGCCGCATGATCAATATGCCGCCGGTGAGCATGGCGATGGTGCCTACTTTCAGAAATGTCGTGAGATAGTCGCGCGGGCAGAGCAGCATCCAGACCGGCAGAACCGAGGCAACGAAGCCGTAAATGGGTATGATAAGGGATATCTGCCTCTTGGAGAGGGTGAATATGGCAGACAAGGTCGGGCTTGCCGCCACATAGGGACCGGCAAGGATGGCGAGAAAGAGGAGGACAACGCCGATGATAGTCGCCCCTTTTACGTCGCCCTGGCGAAATACGTGCAGATAGATCCCCATAATGAACGCAATAGGCATGGTGGCAAAGACGGTGAACGTTGCCCAGGCGCTCTCGAACATGGCGTTGACGACAGCGATGGAAAGGCCGGCCAAGGTGAGAAGGAGAATGAAAAGAAAGGCGAAGGAGGCGACAAGTCCCGCAGATCTGCCTATCTCGCTCTCGGCAATTTTCGAAAGGCTCTGCCCTTTATGCCTTACGGACGCGAAAAGGACGATCATATCGTGGACCGCGCCAGCCAGTACCGCGCCGACGATGATCCAGAGCGCTCCGGGCAGATAACCGAACTGTGCGGCCAGCACCGGTCCAAGGAGCGGACCTGCCGCAGCAATTGCGGCAAAGTGATGGCCGAAGAGCACATATCTGTTCGTCTTCACATAATCGTGGCCGTCCGCCATCCTGACAGCCGGGGTTGCCCTCGCCGCTTTCAAGTTGAGGACCTTGTTCGCGATGAACAACCCATAGTAACGGTAGGCGAGTGCGAAAACACAGAGTGAAACAAACACGAGAGTCAATGCATTCATGCCCTGCTTCTCCTTGAATCTTAAGCTCAGCGACTACTATTCTACTAAATATGGCGAGTTTATGAAAGGGCTGCTGGGACCTTCCCGGATACTGCCGCTGGACCGACATTTCTCTTGACCTTTTCCGTCACCCCATATGATGATACTTCCTAAGGAAGCAGTTTCGGGATGATGCGAAAAAGAGCGCGGGTAAGGCTGTCTTGAGCTACGCCGGAAGGAAGGCCATGCCTGCCGGGAGGGAGGCGAAAAGAGGAAGGGGATCATGAATGGCGTGTTCGTCCTTGTTCTCGGTTTTGTCGTTTTTTTCATCGGATATCGCTTCTACGCAGGATACATCGACAGGAAGATCCTGAAGGCGGATGCGAAACGGGCTACGCCCGCGACAGCGTACATGGACGGAGTCGAGTTCATGCCCACGAGCAAGAACGTCCTCTTCGGGTATCAGTTCAAGTCCATCGCAGGGGCGGCGCCTATCATCGGCCCTATCATTGCTATTCAATGGGGCTGGCTTCCGGCGCTCCTTTGGATACTGGGGGGAGCGCTCTTCATAGGGTGGGTGCAGGACTACTCCAGCGCCATGATCGCCATGCGCAGCGATGGGGCATCGTTCGGGGGCTTGACCCATCGCCTCATCTCCCCCAGGGCGCGGATCATTCTGCTCTCGTTCCTCTATTTCTATCTCCTCCTCATCGCCGGTGCCTTCGGCAACGTGGTGGTGAGCACGGTCATTTCCCTGAAGTCAGCGCCCATGTCTTGGCTTTTCCTCACCATTGCGGGA
>CAYZAF010000386.1:0-2750 GCA_964476435.1 uncultured Syntrophaceae bacterium | reverse complement strand
TAGTTGACCTTTGCTTCAACGGCTGCCCTGGCTACGGCAACAGCTGTCTTGTAGAAAGGCCCGGCACAGTTGATGACAATGTCGGCGCCACCCATTGCTTTGATCAGGCCCCCGTGATCATTCACATCGACCTTCGTGAGGGACGCCTTGCCACTGGCGCGCAGTTTTTCACGGAGTCTCGCCGGATCGACAGCTATGTCTCCCAGAACGACCTTCTTGACCTGCTCCTGTTTCACGAGGTCCAGGGCGACCGCCTGCCCCATGGCCCCGGTTCCGCCTACGACGAATGCGTGCATTTCCTTCCCTCCCGCCATCACACTTTTTTCTTTGACAGGGACTCGCCGGTCCTACCTTTTTTTTCGATGGCCTCGAGTATTTTGTCAGGCGTCAATGGATACTCCTTGATGGGAGCCCCTATGGCATTGCATATGGCGGACACGTACGCTTGGGCCGCCGACATGGCGACGGACATGCCCGCTTCCTTGGCCCCGTAAGGTCCTGCGGGGTCATCACTTTCGACGATGATGGGGTTGATCCTGGGCATGTCAGGGGCCAGGGGGAGTCTGTATTCAAGCTGGCCGGGGTTGAGAAGCCTTCCTCCGTCCCACAGGTGGTATTCGGTGAGCATGCCTCCCTGCCCCCCCATCGTGAGGCCCCCTTCGAATTGGCCTTCTATGACCTTTGGATTCAGGGCAAAGCCCACGTCCTGGGAGGCCCAAGTTTCGAGGACTTCCACCAGGCCGGTCTCAGGGTCGACCTTCACCTCGGCGATGACCGTGCCGAAGGAAAAGGTCTCGGAGAGCTGGCCGTAAGGGTTGTCGACCCACTCTCGACGAGGGTCGACCTTGGGCCAGAACGACCCCTCGCCCGCTATCGACTGCCCTTTGCCCAAAGCCATCCTGATGACCCGGGCGATGGCGATGGACCTGTCCGGCTCGCCTCTTACGAAGATCTTCCTGTCTGCGGCGATGAGGGTTTCCGGCTTCGCCTCCAGAACCCTCGCGGCGACCTCGAAGAGCTTCCTCTTTGCATCTTTTGCGGCGAGCCTGACCGCGTTGCCGCCGACAAAGGTCTCACACATGGAATAGGAGCCCGGATCGCTCGGGGTGACCTCCGTGTCGGCCGTGATGAGCTGAATATCCTCGGGCAGAAGGCCAAGCTCTTCAGATGCTATCTGGACGAGCATGTTCTCATTGCCCTGCCCGTTGTCGACAACGCCGGAGATGACCGTAGCGCCCCCGTCCTCGTTGAATTTTATGAAAGCCGAGGAGCCGCCCCTGATACCCATGGGGAAGCCTGTCTGAACGGAGTTGCAGCCTATTCCGATGCCGTGGTAAGGCGGCAGCTTCCCCCACTTCTGGCTCCATCGGGACTGCTCCGCCGTCCTCTCGATGGTCTCCGTCATGGCGCAGCTCGGCACGAAGGACCGCGTGGGGGTATGGTCGCCTGCTCGACGGGCATTCCTGAGCCTCATGGAGACGGGGTCTATGCCGAGCTCCTCACCGATCATGTCCAGCTGGAGATCGACGCCGCAGGCAAAGGCGCGACCGTGTGTCCTGAACATGCCTCTTATAGGCTTGTTGGTAAAGACGCGAAAACCGTTGTACCTCACGTTCTCCATGCGGTAGGCCTGCTCCATGCAGAGAAAGGGGACGCTCGTGGCAATCGGGCCCGTGCTCGAATAGGCGCCTCCGTCCATGTAACAGGTGATATCCCTGGAAAGGACCCGTCCTTCCCGGTCCACGCCTGTCCGGATCGAGGCCGTCATGGAATGGGCCTGGCGCGTCGCGATCGTGTTCTCCTCCCTCGTATAGGCCACCTTTACGGGCAAGCCTGACTTCCTCGCGAGGAGAGAGCAGATGACGTCGGCCGGGGATATCTCCGAACGTCCCCCGAAGGCGCCGCCGATGGTGATCTTCCTCACCCTCACCTTGTTGAGGGGCATTCTGAGACAGTTGGAAAGGGGCTTCGCCTTCAGGTGCGGGCCGGCGTTCGGCATCCATATCTCGAGGTTGCCCGCATTGTCAAACCGGGCGACTACCGCGTACGGTTCAGCCTGGAAGTACGATTCCTCCGGTGCGGCGAAGGTGTCCTCTCTCACATGGTAGGAGCGGGCAAAGCCCTTCTCGACATCGCCCACCTCTATGTGAACGTGGACATTGATATTGCCTGGGTTGCTCTCATGGATGAGGACGGCGCCAGGCTTGAGGGCATCGGCCACGGTGAATACGGCAGGCAGCTCCTCATACTCCACCTTGATGAGGTCGAGGGCTTCCAGGGCAGTCTCCTCGTCGACGGCGGCCACCGCCGCCACCTCCTCCCCGATGAAGCGCACCTTGTCAGCGGGGAGAAAGGCCTGGTCCTGGGTATAGCGGAAAACGCCCCACTTTTCTCCCGTACTGTCCGCCGAGGTGACGATTGCCCGCACGCCGGGCAGCCTTTCAGCAGCCGACGTATCGACGTTCAGGATTCTCGCATGGGCGAGGGAAGAGCGTAAGACCTTGCCAACGAGCATGCGAGGGAGAGAGAGGTCGGCGGTGAAGAGCGCTTCGCCCGTCGCCTTTGCGCTCGCATCCACCCTCTTGGAGCCTTTCCCGATGATGGAGAATTCTTTCATTTCCCTACTTCTCCTTGGCTGCTGCAGCCTTTATCGCTTCCACTATCTTCACGTAACCTGTGCAGCGGCAGATGTTTCCGGCCAGGGCGCGGCGTATCTCCCCTTCGGTCGGGTCGGGCGTGCGGTCGAGGAG
>CAYZAF010000385.1:0-2910 GCA_964476435.1 uncultured Syntrophaceae bacterium | reverse complement strand
TCGGTGCTTTCGTCTCTTTAGTGCGCTCTAGCGACTCCCCCCGCAAGGCTTGCGAAAGAAATGGCTCCGCCGCGGGTCAGACGGTACTTTGTTTTGCGTATCCCTGTAAAGATGGATCACTTGCTGCCCGAATTGGGCGCTTTTGGTTTCAATGCTCCAGCGACCGACGGGGCACCGACCCGCTTTTGGCGGGTCGGGTCGGTGAAGGCGGGCCTAAAGACGAGGAAAAATAGGAAGTAGAACTGCTGGGGTGGTCTGTATGTCCTTGTTCATGGCAGGATTACTCTTCTTAAGCCTGTCACTGCGACGTGACAGGCCGTCAATACGTCCTTGAGACTTATGGGAGAAGCTACCTGGAGGCCGGGTGAAAAAGCTATGCCCAGAATGAGCCCGGTCACCGATGAACAGATGAGGGCGATCCTTCTCAGGGAAGGCCTCAGGGGCCAGTGGAACCCCTCGTTTTCCAGAGGCTTTTCTGGATCAAGGTCCATGGCCCCGCAAACTTCTTCGAGCCCCTCCATCGGCCGAGGCCTTCCTTTGAGACACAGGTCTTCGATCCGATCATACACATCGAGATAGGCAGCGTACGATTTGACATAGCCCTTCACATAAACAGGGTGGGGGAGGAGGCGCCAATCGCCTAATTCGATGGAGCTCACGGTCGATTTCTTGATAAGGAGAAATTCAGCGACCTCCGAAAGAGAGAGGCCTTTTCCTTCCCTCGCTTCCCTCAAGAGCTTGCCTATCGGGCGAAGATCGAAGCTCTCGTGGGAAGGCTCCGGTACGCATGCTATCGAGTCCCCGTGTCTCGGCAGAAACGCTGCGTGCGAAAAGGCTGCTTCCTGAACCGACACCCTGACCTCCTATCCCCTTAAGCTGACTCCAAGTGAAGGAAAAGCAAGGGATGTGCCAAAAGTCCCGGAGGCGGGGAACAGCCCGACACCCTCTCACGAATGGGTCTGTCAGGCAAAGGGGCGAAAGGGGCGAGAAAAGCTTTTTTCGCACACGTGGAAAGGGCTCGAAGTCCCCCTTCGTCGCTCGCAGCTCCTCAAAAACGCGCGCCATGCCTGGGATTGCGCGCTAGTCAGAGGATATGTGCGGAATCGCTCGTGCCTATGGGCGCTTCTGACCAGACGCGCCCACCTCTCCCCCGGGAGGCCCCGTGTTTCACCCCTTTTAGAGAGAGGACCGATTTTTCCCCATGCACCCCTCTCTTTAGGGCCTTTTTTTCCGCCCGCGGAAGAAAGAGACCCGTCCTTATGAGATGCCTTGACAAAGAACGCCGACCAACATAGCTTATAGCTGAAAGCGCGTTTGCACGGAAATCGACACAGAGAGGATGGGCCGTGGCCAATAAGCGAAAGATAGGCATTCTCACCGGGGGCGGCGATGTTCCGGGCCTGAACGTCGCCATCAAGGCCGTTGTCACGCAGGCTGCCAACGAGAGTATCCGGGTCGTGGGCATTCGGACCGGATGGCTGGGGCTTCTCTCCGTAGACCCGGACGATCCTCAAACCATTGACCGGTACACCATGGAGCTCACTTCGGAGAACGTGCGGACCATAGACCGGACTGGCGGCACGATTCTCCACACCTCCAGAACGAACCCGAGCAGTGTTCCGCCGGACGAGGTTCCACAATTCGTGAGGCAGGAAGACCGCCAGGCCACGCAAAAGGGGCGGGTCGATTGCACCCGCCATATCCTCAGGGTCCTCGAGGCGCTTGAGATGGAGGCAATCATCCCCATAGGAGGGGATGACACGCTCAGTTTTGCGAGCCGGATGCACCACGAGGGCTTTCAGATCGTCGCAATCCCCAAGACGATGGACAACGACGTCTTCGGAACGGACTTCTGCATAGGCTTCTCTACCGCTGTCACGAGGTCAGTGGATGCCATACATGCCCTCCGCACCACGGCGGGGTCCCACGAGCGCATTGGCATAGTGGAGCTGTTCGGCCGGAACTCGGGGGAGACCTCCCTCTTCGCTGCCTATCTTGCCGACGTAGACCGGGCCGTCATCTCCGAGGTACCCTTCGACATCGATCGCCTCGTCGGCCTCCTTACCGCGGATCGCGCCCATAATCCTTCCCACTACGCGATCCTCACCATATCGGAAGGGGCCTCCTTCAAGGGGGGCACTATCCTCGAGACTGGGGAGGAGGACGCATACGGGCACAAGAAGCTGGGCGGGATAGGCTCGGTCGTGGCCGAGGAGACGAAGAAAAGGACCGGGATAAACACTATCTACCAGCAACTTGCCTACATCATGCGGTCTGGCGCCCCGGATTCTCTCGACCGCATGGTGGCCGTCTCTTACGGGAACCTCGCCCTCAGCCAGATCGCCCTCGGTCACACGGGCCGGATGGTGGCGCTCCAGCAGGGGATCTATACTACCGTGCCGCTGGAGCTGGTCACGGCGGCGAAGAAGAAGGTGGACGTCACCGCCCTCTACGATCCGGAGAACTACCGGCCGAAGGTGCGGAGCATGCTGGGCAAGCCCATGTTCCTTTACTAGGAAGCACGGCTGTCTAGGCGTTCGGCCGACCGCATGTTCGGAAGCGTCTTGGGCGCTGCCTCATGGGGTCTGTTGGGCCCGGTCTCTTTGGCTCGGCCGACTGCATAGCTAGACTCCTCTTGGGGTTGGCTTCTTTGGCTCGGCCGACCGCATGTTCGGTATCGCGATCTGCCGCGGTCTGCTGCACCTCGCGCCTCCGGATATACGCAAGTATTATCCTCGGCCAGCGAGGTTCGCATCCCATCAACATCTCATCGATCCCTCCATGCCGCCGGCCACTCGCCGCCGCAATTCTCGCCGGCCCTCCAATTGCGGCATCCCAAGGATGCCCGGCAGCAGTTGAATAATGCGGCCTTTGAGGCCGGCAGAATGCGGGAGAGGCCCTTCAGATGCA
>CAYZAF010000384.1:0-3349 GCA_964476435.1 uncultured Syntrophaceae bacterium | reverse complement strand
GCCAGCTTCTCCTCTATCAGTCTCCGGCCCGGGTCGAATTCTCCACCGATGATCGCGCTTTTAATGGCGACGTACACCTGCTCCCTGAGAAGTCTCTTCTTTTTCTTCCTGCGATCCCCGGCATTCTCTTTTTTGTTCATCTGCTGCCTCCTTCGTGCGAAAACCATTGTTAGCCTTTATTTCTGGACAAGGGCATTCTATTCTATCACAAACAGCGCACCACTTGTATACAATTTTTTGAGGAACAAGAGGCACCCGCGGGGCGGGAGCCGCGGAATTATCGTTTCTCCGTGAAAACATAGCGCTCCTGCATTTGTGCACGAACCTGAGCTGGACCGGTTCCTGGCGCGCCGTCTGCCTCCCTTCGAAAGGCAGCCCTGCCCCGACGCTCCCACAATGGGCGCTCCGACCTGAATTCTACGAGCCCTGGGCAAAAAAGGATGCCTCGGGGCTTATTGCTGTCCTGACAGCTTAAGGATCGTTGATTTTGGGCGTGGAATTGGTGTAGATTTAACCGACTTCTGGAGGTCTCATGGGTAGGGTCTTCAGCGGCATTCAGCCGACAGGGGATATACATATCGGGAATTATGTCGGCGCCCTCAGGCAGTGGGTCTCCCTTGTGGAGCAGTACGAGTGCATCTACTCGGTGGTGGACTATCATGCCATAACCGTGGAGTACAACCCGGAGGAGATGAGCGGGCGGACCCTCGACACCGCCCTCATCTTAATGGCGTGCGGCCTCGATCCAGAGCGCTGCCACGTGCAGGTCCAGTCCCATGTGGCGCAGCACACCGAGCTCGCATGGATATTCAACTGCGTCATTCCCGTCGGCGAAGTGGAAAGGATGACCCAGTTCAAGGAGAAGTCGAAGCAGCATCGCGGGAACATCAACATGGGCCTCATGGACTACCCGGTGCTGCAGGCTGCCGACATTCTCATATACAAGGCCCAGTTCGTCCCGGTAGGGGAAGACCAGGTTCAGCACGTGGAGCTGTGTCGCGAAATCGCCCGAAAGTTCAACGCGAGGTTTGGCGACGTCTTTCCGGAGCCAGAGGCAATCCTGTCATGCGCCCCTCGCATTCTGGGCACGGAGGGCATGAACAAGATGTCAAAAACCCTCAATAACTACATCGGCATCCTCGAAGACGAGGGAAGCATATGGGAGAAGCTGAGAACAGCGGTAACCGATGTGGCAAGGGTGAGACGGACAGACCCGGGCAATCCGGAAGTGTGCAACATCTACACCATGCACCGCGCCTTTTCTCCAGAGCACGCCTTGAAAGAGCTGGACGAAGGCTGCAGGAGCGCCTCCATGGGTTGCATAGATTGCAAGCGTGTCCTCTTTCAGAACATGATGGCAGAGCTGACCCCTATCCGCGAAAAAGCGCTTTCCTTGAAAGGGCATCCCGACTACATTATCGATGCGCTCAAGAAGGGGGCGGCTGAATGCAAGCGCATGGCAAGCCAGACCATGGACGAAGTCCAGAAAGCCCTCGGCTTGTTCAAGCTGCCGGATATCTGACGATCCCAGCGGCTTTAAGCGAGCGGAAAAAATCCCTTTGGCCTTGCCTTTTCCTGGCCTTGACAATTTCTGAAGGCTCGGAATAAGCTTTTCCTCGTGAAAAACCTCTCTCTGGGCATGTTCGATTCGGGCCTGGGCGGCCTCACGGTCTTACGGGAGGTGAGATATGCCCTTCCTCACGAGCACATCATATACCTCGGCGACACGGCGCGCGTGCCCTACGGCAATAGGTCGCCCAGGACCGTCACCAGATACTCTCTCGAGAACACCCGCTTCCTTCTCGGCAAGGGTATAAAGGCGCTCATCATCGCGTGCAACACGTCGAGCGCCGTGGCCCTCTCCGTACTCAAGAGGAAGCTGCCGATTCCCGTGATCGGCGTCATTGACCCCCCGTCCAGGGAAGCCGTGCGCCGCACGCGCAAGAAGAAGATCGGAGTGATTGGCACAAGGGCCACGGTAAATAGCGGGGCCTATGCAAAGGCCATAAAGAAGCTCGACCCTTCCGTCGAGGTCTTCTCCGTGGCTTGCCCCCTCTTCGTTCCCGTCGTGGAGGAGGGGCTCGAGAACGACGGGATAGCCGGCGCAATCGTGAGCAAGTACCTGGACGGATTGAGAGATACCGGCATAGATGTGCTCGTCATGGGGTGCACCCACTACCCTATTCTGGAGCACCGGATTCGCGCATTGCTCGGCAGCGGCGTGTACATCGTCAACACGGGAAGGGAGACCGCCAGGGATGTGCAGCGGCTCCTGGAGAAGCACGATGCGGCAAAGGATGTCGGTAGGGGCGGCTGCAGCTTTTATGTGACGGACGCGCCCGATAAGCTCATGGACCTCGGGAGCCGTGTCCTCGGTGAACCCCTAAAAAGGGCCAAGCTCGTGCGGAGTCTCGAACCCCCTATTCCAGCTTCCCTTGCATGATCGCCCACGTAGCGCTCCCCCTGCCAATAGACAAGACATTCTCCTACACCCTTCCCAATGGCATGGCCCCCTTCACGAAACCTTTCGCCCGTGTGAGGGTCCCCTTCAACAATCGCTCCCTCGTTGCCTTTGTGTTGGACAAGGAGGAGCAGGATGACGAGGGGCTGAAAGCAGTCCAGGACTTGGTCGACTGCGTCCCGCTCATCGACGTGACGTGCGCCCGTCTGTGCCAATGGGCATCGTCCCACTACGTCACGCCCATCGGCCTTACCCTCAAGTACGCCCTTTCGTCGTCAATAAAGATGGAGAAGTATTGCAACGTAAAGGCAAAGGATCCGTCTGTCTCCTTCCTCGATGGGGTGCCCTTGGCCAAGGCCTATGCCCTCGCGGGCAAAGAGCCAATCCTCGACTACTTGAATCGCTCTCTTATCGCCCTCTGCGACGTATTTACCGGGAGGGAGTTGCAAGTGAAAGGCTCAGGGGGGGGGTCTAAGGTCGCACTCCGGAAGACCCTCTATCTCGGGCGGATAGAGGACAGGAGAGAACTCTACGTTTCTGTTGTCGCGGGGCAGCTGGAACGACAGAAGAACGTGCTCATGCTTCTGCCGGACCATCACGTGGTGGGGGACTTCTTCTATCGCTCCTTCGCCGCGACTTTTCCCGGCGCGGTTCTCTGGTTCCACAGTACGATGACCGAGAAACGGCGGGCAGAGACCTATTTCAGGGCGCGATCGGAAGGCGGGCATCTCATTCTGGGAAGCAGGAGCGCGGTCTTTCTCCCTATTACGGACAACGGGCTTGTCATTGTGGAAAGGCCCGAGGAGGACGAGTATCGCGACGAGGAGGCGTTCAAGTTCAATGCGGTGCGCCTGGCTGTGAAGAGGGCGGAGATGGAGGGCATCCCTC
>CAYZAF010000383.1:0-2936 GCA_964476435.1 uncultured Syntrophaceae bacterium | reverse complement strand
GGCGAGAGGCGAAACGAGCCTCTGCCTTTGACATAGGGGCCGTTTTCTCTTATCATGTTTCTCTCACATCATGGAAAAAGGGGTGCGGATCATGTCCGAAGGAATGATGAACACGAAGGAAGTGGCCCGCTATCTGGGGATTCATGAGAAACAGGTATACGCCCTGATAGGCCAGAAGAGAATCCCCGCCACGAGGGTAACTGGCAAATGGGTCTTTCCGAGGAAGCTGATCGATGAATGGATCGAGTCGAGCGCCAGATCAGGGCTGGAACAGGCGAGGCAGAAGACCAAGAGGGTGGAGGGGGGCCTGCTCGCCTCTGGCAGCAACGACCTGATCCTCGACATGCTCCAGACCCACGTGCGGAGGATGCACCCGGATTTCTACCTTTTCTCTGCCAGCACGGGGAGCACCGAGGGGCTGAAGGCCCTCAACATGGGCTATACGGACATCGCCTGGTCTCACCTCTTCGATCCGGATTCGGGTGAATACAACATCCCTTTCCTGCCCATATATACACCGGATGTTAAGCCCGTGGTCGTGAACCTCTACTACCGGGAGTTGGGCTTCCTCGCCGCCCCCCGCAACCCCCTGGACATCAAGGGCTTCGAGGATCTGGCGCGCAAGGGCGTCCGCTTCATCAACCGGCAAAGAGGATCGGGAACGAGGAAGCTCATAGACCATCACCTCAACCGACTCGGGATCGATCCTGGCCATGTCCAGGGGTACGAGGACGAGGCATACACCCACCTCGAGGTGGGCCTCTCAATCCTCTCGAACGAGACGGACGTCGGCGTCGCTACCATCGCCGTGTCGCAGCTTCTCGGTCTCTTCTTCATCCCCATCACGCGCGAGAGGTTCGACATGATCCTCGACCAGCGCACCTTCTTTCAGGCAGGGGTACAGACCTTGATGGAGGTGCTCAGATCGGAAAGCTTCCGGGGAAGGGTGGCGAGGCTCGGCAATTACGACTTCAAGGACTCCGGAAAGATTCTGTATGCCCCATGATTGATGGCTGAAGAGAGGCCTTACGGCCTCTCCAGGCTGCCCCGGACAGGCATCTTAAGCGCTCTCCTTGAGCCGTTTTGGTGTCCGGCCCTTCACATTTTTAGAAAAAATCCGAAAACCATACTAGAGCGAAGCTCGACCGGGCGACGAAACGAGCAGTGATCGGCATAAGGAGGTCAAGGAATGGATGCAGGATTTGTCAACGCCCACTTGGTGGCAGTGCAAAACGTGTTCAAGACGATGTTGTCCACTGATATTGTCATGGGTAAGCCGACGCTCAAGGCCAACAAGTTGACCTCTGCGGACGTGACAGGCGTCATCGGCTTTGCCGGCGACAAGAAGGGCACGTTCAGTCTCGCGTTCACCAGAGAGACCGCCATCTTCGTCTATAAGACGATGGTAGGAGAAGACGCAGCGAGCGTCACCGCGGAAGTAGTGGACGCCATAGGCGAGATAACGAATATCATTTCCGGTCAGACGAGGGTCGAGATCGAGAAACTCGGATACAAGCTAAGCGCGGCCCTTCCAACGGTAATAGTCGGCTCTAACGTGGAGGTGAACTTCATTACCAAGGTGCCTGTCATCGCCCTCCCCTTTACCTTTCAGGCGGGTAGCGTGGCAGGAAAGATGTACCTCGATTTCTCTTTCGAATAGGGGAGCGCGATTGGGAAGCGCCGACAACAAGGCCGGTATGGTTTCCCGGACTTACCCTCACGCTTTAGCCTAGGAGGGCCTCTGACAAGAGGCAAAAGGGCGAAAAACTCTTTGTTTTGCCTTCGGGAGGCCCTTAAATCACAGATGACAGACTTCGGGCCTCGATGAGTTGAGGACATCCCCGCACAATTATCTTGACATTGCTAGTTTTACGTTGTATAAGATATAGATATCCGAAAAGGCCAAACTATCCGCGAGGATAGCACGGAAAGCAACGGGTCTCGGAGGCGAGCCTTTCGTTGCTCCAGGGAGACAGCCGAGCTGCCGGACAGCCAAGAGAGTTTTTCGGCCACGAAATCCGCCAGTACGACGGTTGAGTGTCCGGAAGAAACGAAGGGGCAGGATGTCGGGCTCGCTGACGAAGATAGACGTTGTTCTCCCTGCACGGCAGCTTTCCTCATTGGCGCGCCGCAGCCCAACCCCCTTGAGACTCGCTCCGAATGACGAGACCTTCTCCGACCGGGCAGACAGGATTGTCTTGAGGCCCACCGAAGGCCTGGTCTCAAACAGGGCTTTTACTCTCCCGGGGTCAACCCGCGCCATCCAAGCCTATCAACGGAGCATGGATTCCAAGGCAGGGGCGGATCCCCTTTTTATCGACGTCTACGCGTGAAAGGGCGGCCTTCCGGCCGCCTTTCTTTTGTCCCCCTGGGAGCCTCAGGCCAGTCAAGCTCCCCGCCTACACGGCGGGGTTTCCCGGAAAGGAATAAAGCCCAATTCATGGCGCTCCTAGACCTAAGCCCACCGGACGGGGCTTGCGAAAGCGCTCCCGGTCACGGGCAGTCCCCTTTTTTGCAACCCGTCTCTCCTTTCCGGCATTGACCTTCCAAAACCCCAGGCACTCGTCCGCTTCCGAAGGCTATTCCTTCCGATTCGGCAGCGCCTACGCGCTGACCCGTTTTCACTCCAGACTCGCTCACGCACCGATTGCGAAGCCACTCGCGAGACGGGAATATCCTTTGGTCGCGGGTTCCTAGCTATTTGCTTTCGCTCTGTGGTCGTCCGCAAACAAGAGCGCCCTACTAGGGAGATATGCCTCGGAATCAGGCGCGTGACCTTAGGTGAAGCCCCGCACCGAGGAGGCGCGGGGCTTACACACCGGTCCGGCTACGCTCGTCTTTTCGTTACGGGTACCCCAGCGCTCCCGGCGATGCGAATCGAGAAGGAGTAGCCTTTTAGCGGACGGGCAGGGCGACGTACCAGTGGTGAGATTCTG
>CAYZAF010000382.1:0-20915 GCA_964476435.1 uncultured Syntrophaceae bacterium | reverse complement strand
AGCCGGTTACTGGCCGACAATCTCCTCGCCTATGTGAGGCTTTTGTGCAACCAAATAGCGGTAGGACTATCGAATGTCGGCATAAGCGATGAAGGTACGAGGGAGAATGAGGGCCTCGAACATGGGGACCTTCTCTTTACTGCCCCTACGGGGACGGACCACGCCCGGGATATGATCATTGGCCAATCCAGGGTGATGACGACGATCATGAACCAGGTAAGACAGGTAGCGCCGACTGACAGCACCGTATTGATTATCGGGGAGACGGGGGTTGGAAAGGAGCTTGTGGCGAAGGCTATCCACAACCTCAGCGACCGCGGGAAGGGGCCCTTTGTCCCGACTAACCTCGCAGCCCTTCCGCATGAGCTTGTTACGAGCGAGCTTTTCGGCTATGAAAGGGGGGCTTTTACGGGCGCAGGAGAGAGGCATCAGGGAAGATTCGAGCTCGCCCATGGAGGCTCGATCTTCCTCGACGAAATTGGGGATCTTCCTCCGGAAGTTCAGATAAAGCTCCTCAGAGTGCTGCAGGAGGGCATGTTCGAGCGTCTGGGCAATGGAAAACCAGTAAGATCGGACTTCAGGGTCATCGCAGCTACCCATAGAAACCTCGGCAAAGAGGTCGAGAAAGGCATGTTTCGGCGGGACCTCTTCTACCGCCTCAACGTGTTTCCCATCTACATACCCCCCTTGAGGGATCGAAAAGAAGACATCCCCCCTCTTACCCGTCATTTCATCAACGTGTTCTGCCGAAAGATGCACAAGAAGAACAGTTGGATATCCGCAGGGGAGTTGAGGAAGCTTATGGGTTATCAGTGGCCCGGGAATATCCGGGAGCTGGAGCACGTTATTGAAAGGGCGGTGATAACCATGGATGGACACGGCATAACGTTCCCTGACCTTAACCGGACACCGGCCGGTCTCGATGATGAGGATTCTGGAGCGGTGCTCCTGGCCGACGTTGAGAGGGAACACATACGAAGAGTCCTCACAGATACGGGGTGGAGGGTAGGAGGCCGCGGCGGGGCCGCGGCAATTCTGGGCCTAAAGCCGACGACCCTCTTCTTCCGCATGAAGAAGCTGGGGATTGCCAAGCCTCCGTCAATGAGATTGCCGAAACGGGCAAGGGTGGCTGAAAACAGGGCAGAGCGCGAGACCAGGGACAGGTGCCTGGCGCTTCCTTCCCGCTAGCCCTTTTTGCTTTTAGGGCCTTTGCGCGAAGACTAAGGAATAGAGACGCCCTCGGCAGCGAAAAGTCGGGCATGAGACTCGAAAAGTCCTGGACGATCCTCGGGTGCGCATGGCTGCTTGCCTTTGCCATGTACTGCCCCATGTTCTGTATTCCTCCCATTGTCCATATCCTCAAAGATGAGCTGCACGTGACCTACGCTGATCTGGGCCTCCTCTTTTCCCTGCCCCTGACCATGCTCGTGGTACTGGCCATACCGGCAGGCTTTTTCTCGGATAGGCTCGATGCCCACAGAGCGGCGGGTATCGGGGCCATAGTGCTCGCAGCCGGAAGCCTGATGAGGTGCTTTTCAAAGAGCTTCAGCCTCCTTCTCCTCCTGACAGGGGTTTACGGAGTCGGCTACAGCATGATACTTCCGAGTCTGCCCAAGCTCGTTGGTCACTGGTTTCCCCGTGAAAAAGTCGGTCTGGCCACGGGGGTGTATGCCACGGGGATATCGATGGGTTGCACCGTACCCCTTGCCATCACGCTGCCTCTCATCTTCCCGATTACCCGCACCATAGGGGGCACCTTTTTTCTCTGGAGCATGCCTGCCGTCGCAGCCGTGGTTCTGTGGTGGGTGGCAACAAGAGATTCGTCCCTCCCCTCCAGGCCGGTCAATGCTCCACCATTGCACGGAACAACCGGAAGATTTCGCCTGCCGTGGAGAAACAGGAACCTCTGGCTCATCGCCCTTCTCCTTTTTCTTGATAATGCTCATTTCTATACGTGGTCCGCGTGGGCTCCCAAGTTGCTGACCATGAAGGGCGCTCAGCCCGAGCTCGCCGCCTTCATCGCATCGGTGCGCGGATGGGCCTCCGTTCCTGCAATGTTCTTGATGCCTTGGGCCTCGTACAAGACCGGGCTTAGGAAGCCCTTTATCTGGGGTGCCGGACTCGTTTTGGTGGGGGCGTCGTGGTCCGTACTCCATATCACCGTGCCTCTCAGTTGGCCGCTCATGGTGCTTGTCGGCTGCGCCACAAGCGGCACATTCCCCATGATCCTTGCCCTTCCCCTGGAGATCTTACCGACGCAATCCATCGGCCTGATAACCGGCACGATCCTTTCCATAGGCTACATAGGCGGTTTTGCAGGACCGTGGCTCGCAGGTTATGTCGTGGATTCGTTAGGGAATTTTGACGTGGCCTTTCTGTTTCTTCTTGTCATGGCAATCCTTTGGGCTTTCGTCGGGCTCCTCCTGCCCGAGACCGGCTCCCGGGCAAGGAAGGAGAGCTAGGGGAGCCTTTTTGCACCTTTCCCTTTCCCCTTCGCGAGATTGCCGCGCCTATCCTTTTGCCGCCTCGAGGGTCTCTATGAAGGCGTCGATGCTGTGGTGGACATCGGCCTCGTTGTACGAGCTGATATCGACGATATCTCCCTCCATGATCATGATGGGTATCTCTCGGTAGACCTTCTTCAGGATTTCCGCCTGCAGGATGATGCCCGTATGCCAGGTACGGCACGAGAAGGCCCGATGGAAGACAACGCCGTCGATATGGTAGTTCTCGATGTACTCGATGAGCCGCTCGACCTCCGGAAGCGAGCCGGGCCGCTGTCTGGCCCTGTCGAACCAGTTGGTATAGTAGCGCGTCCACCGCCAGGCGATGCGTTCGAGAGGATCATTCGTCTTGGGGAGGTCGAGGTGCTCGATCAATTCAGCTTCGCGATAGGTCCGCTCAACAGGAAAAACCGCCCCCTTGCTGTTGAAGTAAAGAAAGTCACTCAATGCGAACCAGGAAGGTAGGCCTGCGCCCCAGAGGAGCCTGTACTTTTCGTCTGCCACGACCCCTTCCTTATTCGCTATCTTCTGCGTCAGCTCATCGTAGAGGTCCTTGTAAAAGTCGTAAGCCTCCTGAGTCCCGAGCATGAACGCCAGAGGCACCATCGTGTTCATCGCATCGCCGGTATCCATGGGGGTCGGCATTGCCCTGCGAAGCTCGTAGGTCCGGTAGAACAGGTCCCACGTCTTGTCTACCAGGTCGACAAGCTCCTCCAGCCTGTCCCAATCCATCTTCCTGCCTGTATGTTTTTCAAGAAAGAGGACCAGCTCACGGAGCTCTTCCACCGCATATTTGACATAGTAGGCTTCCACTTCTTTGTGGTCGACGTTCGCATCCCAGGGGGGCCAGAAGTAACCGCTCACAAAAACCGGCACATCCTTGAGGTAATGCTGCGTGGCCTGGGGCCACTTAAACCGCGGATCGCAGAGCATCTGGCCGCTTGCCAGGATGATGTCGGGTTTGGCAATACCGCCCCACGGGGCATCGGGGGGCATCTCGCCTCCCAGCTCCTGACGCCATATGTCAAAACCGAGGTTGCAGGTCGCATACGTGCAGAGGGATCGAGAAAAGTTTTCAGCTTCTGCCTTCTCCAGAAACCGCCCTGAATCGCGCTTCGCCGCACAGATGCCGGAATAGCTTTCGCCCCACGCGGGCACGACATCCATTGCCCTCATGATCTCGTCCATGAGGCAGACGATGAACGTGTAGGCAACAAGCTTTCCCTCTTCCCTGGCCTTGAGGTTCTCCGTCAGGTTCTTCCTCACGATCTTCGGAATTCTCGCAGCAGCCTCTGTTGCGGTCTTTCTTGGTTTTCTCTCTTCTGCCATGGATGCCCTCTCCCTTTCCGACCTTGCGCCCTTCGGCCTTGCAAGCCACAGACTTATGCTTCTGTCCCTCTCGCTCGTCCCTTTCGCAATACCTCCCCTCACCCTATCATCTCCAGGAACGCCTCTATTCTGGTCTTCAGCCTGCCCAGCGTCGACGCCGAATACTCATCCTCAAGGTAGAGGACAGGCACGCCGAGCGCCTCAATATAGCCCTTCAAGGCAGGCACCTCAAATCCATAGGGGTCGCAATACTTGTAAATGAACAGGATTGCCCCGTCGACGCCAAAGTCTCTGACATATTCGCGGACGTGACCAAATCGGTCTTCGAGGCTCTCCTCGTATGGCTTTCCCGCGCCAACGA
Source organism: uncultured Syntrophaceae bacterium (assembly GCA_964476435.1). Taxonomy (GTDB): domain Bacteria; phylum Desulfobacterota; class Syntrophorhabdia; order Syntrophorhabdales; family WCHB1-27; genus CAVVNC01. The sequence continues at coordinate 16,721 of CAYZAF010000382.1, read as the reverse complement.
AGGTCGTAGGGAGCGGTATCTTTTTCAGATAACGTTCCGCGATGCCTTCGAGGGGGTCTTTTGTCTCATCCACGTCGGTCCAGTAAATCTTGCTCCCGATGGAAGTGTCGTCCATTGTTACCCACGCGCCCGCATTCTCTACGATCTCGATCATTGCAGTATCATCGATCTGGTCGCCGACGACGATGATTCGTGGTGCCCTTCTAGAGGCGCGAGCTTCCTGGCCGCGGCCCCTCACCTCGTCGATGACGCTCGCGACCAGCTGGGTCGACTCGTCGACGGGCAAAGCCATTGCTGCTACCAGCACCCACATCATCTCGACTCCGGAGATCAATGGTGGGTCTGATTGCCTCAGGCCGTAAAGTTGTCTCATCACTCTCCTACTTTCGTTGTGAGCCTTTATCGACTGGACCAGCGATTCATGGGTGATAGCCTTTCCGGTGAGCCGCTCCAGGCTTTTGGTGAAAGTGGCGAGCACTGCCTTGAAGAAATCGATCGAGGGCCGGTCGGAGGCATGGGGCACATTGAGAAAGAACGAATAGGGCAGGTGCGTGTGAAAGGCCCAGATGTCGTAGGTACGGCTCGTGCTGTCGCATAGATGGGGTATCACTATGCCGTCGAGGTATTCGTATGCACCCTTCAGCACAACATCAAAAACATTGCGCACGAAGGGACAGACAATCGTTTCCATGTGGGCATCTGCCTTGGTGATCGGCTCTTTGATTTCCCCCTTGAGACGTACGGGCACGAACCCCGCTGCCGTGATGATCTCCACGGGCCCGAGCGCCGACAAATAGCCCACGACGCCTTTCCCCAGCCTGTGCAGTTCCTTCGCCCTCAGCCCGTATTCCCGATAGTACTTTTCTGCGGTCGCCAACCCATTATTCCATCCTTTCATCTCATTCATTGCCCTTTTTCCTCTTCGGCCAAGTTAGCTTGGCCTCGTCCGGTGAATATGCTAAACCAGCAAGAATTTGAAGGCAGCCCTAGGTCGCGTCCGGCTCCTCGCACCTACTGCCGGTCCGTCCATGTGCCGTACTTCTCTCTCAACACGCGGTGCAGGATCTTGCCCGCACCCGACCTCGGCATCTCCTCCTCCTTGATGAAATGGACCTTTCTCGGTACTTTGTAGCCGGCTATCTTGCCTTTGCAGAACCCTGAAATCTCTTGCTCTGTCGCTAGCTGGCCCTCGTGGAGCACCACGATCGCGGTCACCTGCTCGCCCCACTTGTCGTGGGGCGTCCCGATAACCGCCACGTCCTTGACCTTGGGATTCGATCCCAGGCAGTTCTCCACTTCGGAAGGGAAGACGTTTTCCCCGCCGGAGATTATCATGTTTGCTTTTCGGTCTACGAGGTAGTAGTAACCATCCTCATCGCGCTTGCCGAGGTCGCCGGCTGAGAAGTAGTCTCCCCGGAACGCTTGTTCAGTCCTTTCCGGCTCTTTCCAATAGCCGTCGAAAAGCATGGGGCTGCTTGAATACAGCTCGCCCACTTTTCCGGGCTCGTGGATCTCGTTGCCCTCCTCATCGATCAGCTTGACAATATTGGTGCCCGTCACTTCCCTCCCTATGGAGCCGAGCTTCTCCATTTGCTCATGGGGCTTAAGTATGGTCACTATTCCTGCTTCGGTCGATCCGTAGGCCTCGTAGAGGCGCGAGTTCTTAAAATAGTCGAGTATGGCGAGCTTCGTATCCCTTCTTGCGGGAGCAGACGAGCAGAGCAGTTTTTTCACGCAGCTCACGTCGTACTTTTCTTTTACCTCCTGGGGCAGGGAGAGGATCATGATATAGTGCGTCGGCACGAGAGACGTGAAGGTGACGCGGTGCTCGGAGAGCGTCTTGAGCAGGTCCTCAGGGTTGAAGCTGACCATGTTGTAGGCCATGACCGTTGCGCCGACCCACGTGTTGACGAACGAGTAGAAAAGGGAGTTGACGTGGCAGCATGGCATGACGAGAAGCGTGCAGTCATCGAACTCGAAATCGTGGTCGATGATTCCGATGAAGTAATGTGCGGCGATTGATTCGTGCGACCGGATAGCCCCCTTCGGCCTGCCAGTGGTGCCGCCCGTGTACATAATGACCCAGGGGTCGTCGGACGTCACCGATGTTTCCGGTTCAGTCGAGCTTGCCGCGGCAAGGGCGTCCTCGTACGCAAGATAGCCCTCGAAATGATCGTTGCCAACGGCAAAAGAAAGGTATTTCTCGACTGAGGGCAGGCTCTTCTTCAAACCATCCACTGTCTTCAGCCACTGATCCTGCACGATGAGAACCTTTGCCTCACAGTGGTTCGTGATATATTCCATTTCAGGCGGCGCCAGCCGGAACATGAGGGGCACACAGATAAATCCGCCTTTCGCGGCTGCTGCGTAAATCTCGAGCCATTCAACACAATTGTAAGCCAGCACTGCGAACCTGTCGCCCTTTTTCATGCCGAGACCGGAAAGGGCATTCGCGAGCCGGCACGCCCTCTCATCCCACTCTTTGAAGGTATACGCCTTGTTGAGGTCCTTGATGCCTACCTTGTCCGGCCACTTAAAGGCATTAACCCTCAAGACATCCTTTGCCGTCATCCAGCGTCTCCGTTTCATGAAAGACCTCCGTCAGAGCAAGAGTTTTTCAATGAGAGGGCAGCGTTCCATCCCTCCCTTCGGCTCTTTTTAGGTTGCCACCTTACGGTCCTTGCCCAACCAGTACTTGTCGCGGAGCTCATGCTTCAGGATCTTGTTGGCCGCGTTCTTTGGCATCTTGGCCACGAACTCGATTGATTTGGGCGCCTTGTAGCGGGCGAGCCGCGACTTGCAGAAGTCGACGATGTCCTCTCCGGTCGTGCTCTTTCCCTCTTTGAGCACCACGACAGCGTGCACCCTCTCGACCCAGTAATCGTCGGGCACTCCGATGACCGCTGCTTCGAGCACTGCCGGATGCTGGCAGAGCACGCCCTCCACCTCCCTCGGGTAGACGTTCTCGCCGCCGGAGCAGATCATGTCCCGTTTGCGATCGACGATGTAAATATAGCCTTGCTCGTCGTATCGGGCCATGTCGCCCGTGTGGAGCCAGCCATTCACAATGGTCTCAGCGGTCTCTTGGGGTTTTTTCCACCACTCCCTGAGAATCGCCTTGCTGCGCACGATGATTTCCCCTACCTCGCCGGGGGGAAGGTCGTTATCCCTGTCGTCCACGATGCGCACCTGGATGCCGATCAGGGGGAAACCGCAGGAGGTGAGCCTCCCCTCAAGCTCGGGCCCCTTGCCGAGCACATCGTGCTGCTGGCGCGTAAGCATGGTGGCGTCGGGGCCGGTTTCCGTGCTGCCGTAGAACTGAAGGAAGATGCTTCCCCACTTCTCCATGCTCCGTCTGAGAAGCTCGAAAGGCATCGGAGATGAAGCGTAGAAGACGCGCTTGAGCGTCGACAGGTCAAAGGTGTCCACGTCCGGCAGGGCCAGAAATGCGGCGAGGTGCGTAGCCACTACCTGGATGTCCGTTGCCTTCTCCTCCTGGATCGCCCTCAAAGTGGCCCTCGGGTCGAACGAGATCTGCGGCATGAGCACGTTGCTTGCGCCCACAAAGAAATAGCCCCAGAAGTTCTTGGTGCCGCCTACGTGGAACATAGGCATGATCTGGATGTGACGGTCGCCCTCCTCGAGGGCCAGGGCGATAACGAAACGCCTCGTGTCGTCCATGGCCCGCTCAAAGGTGTAGAGGGCAGCGCGGGGGATGCCGGTCGTTCCACTGGTATAGAATAGGAAAACCGGGTCGGTCTCGATTGCCTCGACTTCCGGCTCCTTTTTCGAATATTGCTCGAGGATGGCGCGGTGGGAGAGCATGCCGGGAACAGGGTTCTTGCCGAAGGCGATGAAATGCCTCACCTTCGGGATTCTCGGTTTGAGGCGCTCCACCATCTCCACGAACTCCGGGCCCACGAAGAGCACCTTCGCCTCCGAGTAATTGATCAGATAATCGAGCTCGTCTTCCTGGAGCCTCGCGTTGAAGGGCGAGGAGATGAAGCCGAACTTCATCGCAGCTCCGTACACGTCAGGGTACTCGATGCAATTCCAGGAGAGAATGCCGAGTACGTCGCCCTTTGCCAGCCCCATCTCCAGGAGCCCCTGGATGAGGCTGTTCACCCGTTCGTTGAACTGCGAGAAGGTGATCGACTCGTCTGCGCACTTGATTGCCTCCTTGTCGGCCAAGAGGAGGGCATTGCGATAGATGATGTCCGCGTACAGGCCCGTGTCGTATCGCGATAGCTCCTTGAGCAGAAAACGCTTGTCTCCCATATCGCTTCTCCCCGGTCTATTTCCCTTTCCACTCCGGCTTTCTCTTCTCTGCGAAAGCGGCGAACCCCTCCTTGCAGTCCTCGGTACCTAGAATATATGTCTGGAAGTCGTCTTCAAGTCGAAGGGCATCGTCGAGCCCCAAGCCCTGGCTGCGGATCATCAACTCCTTGGCACACCGGACTGCCAGGGGGCCGGCTTCGCAGATCGCCTCTGCCATCTTGCGCGCCTCGGACATAAGGTCCTCTAAAGGCACTACCTTGTTCACGAGTCCTATGCGCAAAGCCTCCTGGGCATCGATTAACTTGCCGGTGAAGAGCATTTCGGCTGCCAGCCGTCTCGGAATGGTGCGGGGCAGGCGTATCACGCCCCCGCCGCCCGGGCAGATCCCCACCTTCACCTCAGGCAGACCGAACCTCGCGTTCTCCGACGCTATCATGATGTCGCACGCCAATGAAAGCTCCAGGCCCCCGCCGATCGTGAGCCCGTTGCAGGCCGCGATCATCGGCTTCCAGAGGTCGAGGGCCCGCATGATCCCCGCTGGCCTCGACCATTTCCTGTCGGGTGTTTCTCTCACGAACGGCAGGAAGTCCTTGATATCGACCCCTGCGCTCATCACCTTGTCCCCTGTGCCGGTGAGGATTCCGACCCACAGGCCGTCATCGTCGCGGAAATCCAGGAAGGCATCGTGGAGTTGGCGCATCCCCGCTAGATGAAGGACGTTCATCTTCTCGGGTCTGTTGATCCTGAATATGGCTATCCTGCCCTCCTTCGTGTAGTCGATCATCTCTTTCCTCCTGTGACATCACAATGGGCGAACAAAAGGCGCGAGGCGCCCTCCCATCTTTCATCTTTACCGCAGACTCGACTGGGTGCCGGCGGGCCAGAGACCTGCGAGAGAGGGGAACTTCCCGGCCCCTAGACCAGTCCGCCTCCATTCACCAGAATAGTAGCTCCCGAAACGTAGCTCGATGCGCCCGACGCGAGGTATAGGACCGCGCCGACCATCTCTTCCGCCTCCCCGATGCGCCCAAGGGGCGTTATGGCCTCCATATGCTTCACGAAGTCGGGATTGGTCCAGTTCGGCTTACTCAGCTCTGTGCGGAATAAGCCCGGGGCCACCGTATTCACCCTGATCCCGTAAGGACCCAGCTCCAGGGCCAGCGCGCGCGTCAGCATGATTACCCCTGCCTTGCTGACACAGTACGCTGCGTGCGCCGGAATGGCCTTGAAGGCGAGGTCAGAGGAAACGTTGATGATGGAGCCTCTCTTACGCTCAATCATTTTCGCGGCAACTGCCCTGGAGACGAGGTAGTAGCCCTTGACATTCACCTCAAAATGGCGGTCCCAATCGGCCTCTGCCATTTCGAGTATCATCCCCGTGATCATCACCGCGGCATTATTGACGAGAATGTCGATATGGCCGAACTCCTTAAAAACTCTGTCCACCATATTGTCAACATCGGCCTTTCGGCTCGTATCGGCCTTGATACCGATGGAACGGCGCCCCATCTTCTTTACCTCGTCTACCACCGCCTCCAACGCCCCGCCCTCGACCGACCGCGTGCACACCGCAACGTCAGCACCTGCGCCGGCAAAGGCGAGGGCAAGCTCTCGGCCGAGTCCCCTTTTCGCACCCGTCACAAGAGCAACCTGGCCCGACAAAGAAAAGTCTTTCATATCCATCACTCACCTCCTGGTAAAGTATTGGTCCCATGGCCCTTATTCCAATTCTAACTCGGCGCTATCTTTGTTGCCTTCGTCATCTGCTCCTCGATGTACTGCAACTGTACACCTTCGTCGCTTCTTCCTCGGCGCCTCGATATCGTCATGATTTAGAATTGGAATTATTTCCTATCTATCAAGCTTTTTCAAAAACCTGCCTTTCTTTTTCTTACGCCTTTCCTGCAAAAAGACATCTGTCGTAGGCTTTGCTGACAAAGAGACGAGCCGTGCGAAAAAGGGTGGGTGTGGAACGGCTCCATCAGAGTGGTTAGACATCCAGTATTTGCCGGGAGCCGGGAGAGAACACGGGCATACGCTTTCCTTAGCTCATACTAAGCCATCATAAACCCAGATATGCAACCCTGACATGATCGTTTTCCAGCAGTTCTTTGCCCGTACCCTCCAATGTTATCCGACCGTTTTCCAGCACGTACCCACGATCAGCTATTCCCAGGGCGTGCTGCGTATTCTGCTCAACCAACAGGATAGTGGTCCCCTGCTGCCGCAACGTCTCGATGACGCGGAGAAGCTCCCTGATCACTATCGGTGCAAGCCCGGAAGACGGCTCGTCGAACATGCAGAGTTTCGGCTTTGACATCAAGCCTCTACCCATAGCGAGCATCTGCTGCACGCCGCCGCTCAGTTTTCTTGGCACTTCGTTGGCCTTCATCCTCAGGGCGGGGAAAATCGCGTACACCTCTTCGAGCATAGCCCCCGTATCCATTCTCGATGAGGAAGTATAGGCGCCCAACTCCAGGTTTTCCCGGACCGTCATGTCAGGAAAGAGCCTTTTCCCTTCGGGTATGTGAGAAATACCGAGGCCAACCACGGAGTGCGGCGCCATTCCGTCTATCCGGCTGCCTAAGAATTCCACCGAGCCCGAGGCTGGATGGATGAGACTCGAAATAGTATTGAGGATCGTCGTCTTGCCGGCTCCGTTCGCACCGATGAGCGCGACTATCTCTCCTTCCTCTACGCTCAACGAGACATCCCACAATACCTGAAGCTTCCCATAAAAGACAGTGATGTTGCGAACCTTCAGCATCTGCCTTAAGTCCCCAGGTAGACTTCGATCACCTTCTTGCTCGAGGCGATCTGGCTCGGCGTGCCCTCAGCGATCTTCTCGCCGTGGTGAAGGACTATGATGCGATCGGATATGTTCATGATGACTTTCATGACATGCTCGATCATGACAACGGTGATCCCCCTGTCCCGTATCGCCTTGGTCAGCGCTATGATCTCATCCACCTCGGCGGGATTGAGACCCGCGACCAGCTCATCGAGCAGGAGCAGCTCAGGCTTTGTGGCGAGAGCCCGTGCCACCTCAACCCGTTTCTGGTTGGCGACCGTGAGATCTCTCGCTAACATGTCTTTCTTCTCTAGCAACCTCACAAACCGTATTTGCTCCATCGCCTCTTCTTGAGCGCTGCCCCTGAGGTTAAGCGATCCAAAGAGCGATCCCAGTACGACATTCTCGAAAACCGTCATGTCTGGAAAGATCTTCACCAATTGAAACGTTCTCGCTATTCTTCGTCTGCAAATCTGGTACGGCCTTAATCCGGTGATATTGTCGCCTTTGAAGAGTATCACCCCCGACGTAGGGGCGAGGGCACCCGATATCAAGTTGAAGAATGTCGTTTTGCCGGCTCCGTTCGGACCTATCAGACCGACGATTTCGCCCTGATCGACATAAAAGTCGACGTCTATGACCGCGGCCAACCCTCCGAAGTATTTCGTCACCCCCTCCCCTTCACATATGCGCATTCCCCACTCCACCCGTCAGGCTTTGCGCCACCTTGTTACCAGTCCCACCAATCCAGAAGGAAAGAACAGAAATACGCTGACAATGACAATACCAAAGATCAGCATGTAGTAGTAAGGAAACGGCGTCAATAGAAGCTCGCTCAAGATTGTAAAGACTACGGATCCCAGAATCCAGCCTAACATGTTTCCGAGACCGCCAAAGAGCGCCATCACCGTTGGCATGAAGGAGTAGAAAACAGAGAAAGCGACTTGAGTATCAACGTAGGACCACTGCGTCACGATAATCGATCCCGTTGCTCCGATCCAGAAAGAGGTAGCGGCAAAGGTGATCAATTTGACAGCGTTCACATTGATGCCGATATGCTCGGCAGCCTGCTGCTCTTGTCCGATACTGCGCAAGGCAAGTCCGAACTTGGACCGCCTTATGAGGTAAGAGGTGAGCAGGGCCAGGACCAGAATAATGAGCATGGTATAGAAGACTGTGGTGCCGGAGGCCGAGATGACCAGCCTGCCCTGCCTTCCGGTCTTGCTGATCTCCCACCAGTTGATGAAACCCTTAACGCCCTCGCTGAGCCCGAGGGTGAACATAGCGAAGAATATACCTTTTATCCTTAGCGATGCCAGACCGGCGACGAGGGCGAGCAAAAGGCTCGCTGCACCGCCAATCAGGACAATCACCGGCAAAGGGAGCGCATCCCCCAGGAGAGCCGTGACGTACATGCCCGATCCCAGGAATGCGGCAGACGCAAGAGACATGTAGCCGGTGGGGCCGCAGAATGTGGCCCAACTTACCGTAAGGACCGTATACTTGAAAATGCTGATGAAAAGAGAGACGTAATAGTCGGAACAGCAGACCGGCACGAATGCCAGGAGCGCGACAATCAAGATTGCCAATGCCAATTGAGAAAGGTTCTTCTTCTGATCTCCGAAAGTGGGCATCTTTATTTCCCGAAAATTCCCCTCGGTCTTATCAACAGAATGAGCATGAACAGGACATAGAGGCTCACCAATTCGAGACTTGGCTCAATATGCAGCACAATGCTGCTCACAAGGCCTAGTATCAGCCCTCCCACCAGGCTTCCTATGATGTTGCCCAGCCCGCCGAGCACCACGACAATGATGGCGATTATCGTATACGGCAGACCGATAAATGGCGAGACAGTGAACATCGTGCTGATAAGCACGCCAGCCAGACCAGCAAGGGAGGCGCCAAAACCGAAACATAGGCAATGCATCCAGCGAATGTTTATGCCGATGAGCTGGGCGCCGGTCTCTTCCTGGGCTGCTGCCCTGACAGCCTTTCCTAAGCTCGTGCGCATCAGGAAGAGAAAGAAGGAAAAACCTATGGCCAGGGCGACGCCGAGGGCTACCAGGCGATTTGCCGGAATCCTCAAGCCCGCGAGGTCGATTGGAAAAGCAAGAAAACTGTATCCCCTCTGGTCGGCGCTCCAGGAGAGCAAGGCTATGTTCTGAATGATAAAGAGGAGGCCAAAGCTGACCAACATGGACCATCCTTCAAATACGTCCCCGGAGCCCGCCAGCTTTCTGATGCGCTGAAAGAGCAGCTTGTTGAGCAAGAACCCGATCGGGAATAGGACAGGACCGACAATGGCGAGTGAAACAAGAGGGTTGACGCCCAGCGCGACATATAACGAATAGGTCGACATGGCGCCAAGCATGATAAACTCGCCATGAGACACATTCATTACCCGGGCGACTCCGTACTGGAGGCTGAAGCCCGCAGCCAGCAAGGCGTAGATTCCTCCAGTCAACAAGCCTCCGATAACTATTTCAAGAACGATCACGGTCCTTGCTCTAGTCTCCTTGATTTAGTGAGTAAAGACCATTTTCCAAAATCAACAAGCCTTCCCTGCAGCGCCGGCCTTATCGAAAGACTCAAAGGTCAGCCCCCCGACGAAAGACAGAACGCCAGCAAACGAAATCGCAACCTCTCTCCGACAGGGGACCCATTTTCGCGGAAGCGGCCCCCGTCGGGTCGGTCCTCAAGCCTCAAAGGCGCCTCATGCTGTTCACCACCCCATCCCCGCTACCTCTTTAGGCTTACTGCCAAGGGGGTTTGGGATACGCGACCGTACCGGTACCGTACTTTGCCCTGTTCTTCGCAGGGGCTACGCATTCGAAGACCCCCTTTTGCCACTGGCCCACATAACTGATGTGGTCCTGGTTGAAGAAGTTCGTATACTTTACGGGACCGTACACCGTCTGGAACGTTGCCTTGGCGATGTAATCCCGCAGCTTTTGCCGATCGAGTCCAACTTTCTCGATAGCTTGCTCGTAAATCTGATAGGTGCCGTATCCAAATGCCATGGACCATCCATCCGGCGGCACGCCGGCCATTGCCAGGAACTTGTCATGAAATTCTTTTGCCTGGGGGGAAACGTTTTCGTTCCATCCCCCGGGACTCATGATGCCCTCTACCGCAGCGCCGTACTTCTGCTTGAATTGAGGCCAAGCCCCCCCAAGGCCGACGTAGAAAAGCTTTGGGTTGAAGTTCAGAACCTTTGCCTGTTCGGGCGCCATCATGGTGTCCGGAACATAGGAAAATGCAATAAAGGCATCCACATTGGAATTCTTAGCTTCCTGCAGGAGTGGGGAGAGATCCGTCGGCGGGAAGGGATAACTCTTGAACATCGTTACATCGATGCCCGCAGGTCCCATGTTGGGCGCCAGACACTGCGCATTTTCTATGCCGAATTCCTGCCCCACGTAGATAATGGCCGCAGTCTTGACTCCCAATTCCTTCATGAGGCCGAGAAAAGCGTCCTGGCTGTCACGGGAAGCTGTTGTGGTAACGAAGGTCCACGGATACTTGTCTGCCACTTCTCTATACCGTTCCGTCATAAAAGTCCATGTCACGAGGGGGTACTTGTACTTGGCGGCCAAGGGCAGCACAGCCCAGTGAAAAGCTGTGCCGTGAGGCGGCAGTATTATGTCGACCTTGTCCACCGTCGCAAGCTTTTGAAACAGACTGATGGTAGTCGGAATGTCACTCTTGTCATCGTACCGGAGCAGCTCGACAGGCAGGCGTTTGCCGTATTCCGGCACATATATCCCGCCTTTCTTGTTCACCTCCTGCATCCACAGCTTGATGAGGGGGATCTCCAAGGAACCTGGCTGTGGAGCAATGGGGCCCGTAAGGGCGATCGCCTGACCGAAGACGATCTTATTCTTAGCGGCGGCCGCCGGTGCCTGAGTGGGCAGCAATACGAGCAACAGGGACAACACCAAGAGACAACCCAGTATCACTCTCGTTCTCATCTTTTTCCCCTCCTTATTCTGGCGGAAAGGAACGTCTCGCGTTCCTTCCGCCCCCGTGGCAACAAACTCCCCGACGCAGAGATCTCGCCTTAGTTTCACGCACCCTTGCCTTTCTGGGCCTTCATCTTCTTTCTCAGTTCCTTTGTCGCAGTCTCGTCGACTTCGATCGTATTTGGCCGCATCACCACTCCGTAAACATCCCTGGCCCTTTCAACCGATATGAATTCGTTCAGTACATCCAACCGAACCTTCTCCACCTCTCTATCGAGAGGATCCCCCCAACCGCCGGCACCACCTCCCTTCGTCCAGATGATGTCCCCAGGCTGAACGTACTGAACATCGCAGCAGCGCAACCGCACGTCTTGCCCGTCTCGTATGATACCCAACTCATTCACCTTGCCATCCGTGCCGCCCAAGAGACCCGTGTGAGTGAACTTCTCGCCGTCTGAATTGCCTGTCATCACCACGCAGTCGAGGGGCTGCCAGACCTTGCGGTCGTACACATTCTGGATCCGGACTTGCGTGCCCGCTCCTCCCCTCCACTCTCCGTCCCCCATGGAGTCCTTCAGGAATTCAAAGTGCAACCAGCGATACGTCGTGTCCCACTCCTCGACCTCTACAGGGGCCCTCACCACGCCGCCGCCGGAATGACACGGACCAAGCCCGTCGACACCATCATACCCGTAGAGCGCGCCGCTTGAACCATCCGAATGGAAGGGCGATGTCCAATACACCTGGGGAGACTTGGTCCTCGGGTCCATACGATCCCGCCGCTTCCCGGTGACAATGGGGCTCAGATGCCGCGACCATACCGCTGAAGTCTCTTTCGGGACTACCTGGCTCAAGGCAATCTGGACGCACTCCGTGACCTGCGTACCCATGGTGACTGACTGGGCGCCGGAGGTGGACGGGTACGTGGGGCCGAGCACGCTTCCCTCCTTGGTGATAATGGTCAAACAGTCGAGCAGGCCCTGGTTGTGGGCTGTGCCGGGCGGGAGAGACCATGATACTCCCGAGACCACAGCCGCGCACGTCTGACCTCTGGGGCAATTGATGTAGTCCACCTGTGGATCGCTCTCCGAGAAGTCGAAGACGAGTTGTCCCTCCTTTGGTTTGACGGTCAGGGCCAATCTCACCCATACTGGTTTGTCGGTGGTACCATCCCAGTCCGCAGCCCGCTCTGCCGTGTAGGTCCCCCCCGGCCACGTGGCAATGACTTTTCTCACCGATTCCTCGGTGCGTCGCAGGAGTTCGTCGCCCGCTGCCAGAACCGTCTCCTTACCGTAGCTCCTCAGTAGGTCTATTACCCTTTCCTCGGCCTTTCGCATAGCCTCGAATACGAGCATATTGTCGGCGCGCACCATGGTCCGCCCCCTCACATTGCGATGGATGACCGAGAGGACTTTCTCATCGATCACGCCCCCCTCGATGACTTTCACCGGAGGAATCATGAGGCCCTCACCGTGGCAGTCGTAGGTGCGGGGATAGTAGCAGCCCTGGAAAGCGCCGCCCGAATCGTATTGATGGGTTCTCAGAAAGCTGTAGAAGAGAAGTTCGCCCTCGTGGAAGATGGGGCGCACGAAGGACCAGTCGGGGGCATGGCCGAAGCGTACGATAAACGGGTCGTTCGCGATAATAAAGTCGTCGGGATGGATGTTGTCGCGGCCTATCCAATCGAGTATGCCTTTCAGGCACACGTCAGCCCCGGCAGTGTGGACCGGCATCCAGTTGCCGATGGTTATTGTTCTCTCCCTACTGTCAAACAAGACCGTGCCGAGGTCGTGAATGTGCGCCGTTACCATAGAGAAGGCCTGGCGGAACACCCTGTCTCCCATTTCTTCATTCATGGAGTTCAATCTGCCTTCTATCAAAGACAAGGTTAGGGGATCTATAGCCTTGCGTTCGCTCATGACGTCACCTCCTTACGATGTAGTTTTCATAGGGATCGACAAAGAGTTCGGCTCCGCTCGGTACCACAATGGTCGTCTTCTCTTCCTCGATGATCGCGGGACCGGTGATCACATTTCCATGGTGGAGCAGGTCCGGATTATAGCAAGGCGTTTCTACGAATCCGCCCAGCTCCTTGAAATAGACGGGCCGCTTCCGCTTCAATGCCGAGGAGGCATCTTTGGAAGCCGCCGGGTGTTTTTCGAGATCAACAGGCGGCCTCATTCCTATTGCCTGGAGCTTGAGCGTGGCAAATACTGAAGGCAGGGAGGCATCTGACCAGCCAAAGAGCACGCGGTGCTGTTCATGGAACTTCCCGATCAGCTCCCTGAGCGTCTCCTCGCTGAATGGCTCGCCGTTCTTTGTCTCGGGAAGGGCAACGTTCACGTCGTTGAGCTGCCCAAAATAGCGCATCTCAGCGCCGCGGATCAGCTTCATGTCCTTGGCTGGTACGCCCTGACGCTTCAAGATGGCCCTCCCTTCTTCCTCAAGGGATGCAAAGAAGCTTTTCACCGTGTCGAGATCCAGCTCGTCGTCTCTCGTGTAAAGGAAGCGGCTCAGGATATAATTGTAGTCCGCAAGCGATGCGCCGAAGGCACAGAATACGGCTGCTTGCCTGGGTATGTAGACCTGTTTTATACCCAGCTTGGCAGCGACCGCAACAGCATGGACCGGCCCGGCTCCGCCTCCGACCACAAGGCTGAAGTCCCGGGGATCGAGCCCCTTTCTGACGGCAACGAGGAAAATCTCGTTCGCCATATTGTCTTCCACCAGGGACGCTATGGCATTGGCCGCCTCTATCGTCGGTATGGCCAGCGGCTTGGCCACTTTCTCCTCGATAGCCTTTTCTGACAGGCTTTTGTTCAGAATGATCGTACCCCCCAGGAAGTAATCAACGGGAATGTACCCGAGAACCACGTCTGCATCGGTAACCGTCGCCATTTGCCCGCCTTTGGCGTAACAGGCAGGTCCCGGTTCGGCGCCGGCACTTTCCGGGCCCACGTAGAGCAAGTTGCGCTCGTCAAGGCGGGCAATGCTCCCTCCCCCCGCACCGATGCTGGCTACATCAACAGACTCCGAAGCATTCTTGTACTCTCCTATTTTCATCTGCGTGGTAGTGCTGATCTTCAAGCCAGGAAGCATGCTCACGTCAGAGCTTGTTCCTCCCATATCAAGGACGATCACATTCTCAAACCCCACCAGTTTCCCTAAGAATTGTCCCAGCAGCGGTCCTGCTGCCGGCCCCGACCCTATCAGAAGGGTTGGGTTGTCCCTGACCACCTCAGGAGAGGCAACGCCACCTGCACACGTAATGAGAAGTGAGGTGCCCTTGAAACTGGCTTCCTTTATTCGCTTGTCCAGGGCCGTGAGAAAACGCTCGGTCACTGGCTTCACATAACCAGCAATCTCTGCGGTACTGAGCCGATCATACTCCATCCATCGCCGCAGAATATGTGACGAGAGAACGACGTCCGGGTAGTCGGTCTTTATGATATCGGCTACCTCTTCCTCGTGGGATGGATTGATGTAGGAGTGGAGAAAACAGACGACGGGAACTTCAACGTGGTTCTCCTTCGCCTTTTTGATTGCCTCGAGAACGTCGCTCTTGTTCAGGGGCGTAATCACCTGCCCGTCATACTGCATTCGTTCTTCGACGCCGAAACGCAGGTACCGGGGGGTGAGGTAATCCGGAGGAGGCATTCTGAGATTGTAAATGTCCCTCTGCCATATCTTCGAGCCCAGCTCAGGTATATCCCTAAAACCCTTGGTATAGATGAGGCAGCACCGTGCACCCTTCTTTTCCAGGATACAATTCGTGGACAGCGTAGTCCCGATCACCAGTGCATTCGTATCTGCCAGTACTTCTTTGATTGTCAGCTTCCGTTGTTCGGCCAGAAGCCCGATGGAACCTATTATGCTCTCCGAGGGATCCACCACATTGGTTGGAAACTTGGCCGTACTTATGTTTCGCTCTTTGTCGATCAGCACCGCGTCCGTAAAAGTCCCGCCCGTATCGATCACGATTTCGAACATTTTGTCCCTCCTTCCGTCTAGACATTACCCTTTGTCGACCACAGGTGTGAGAAAGCTTTCGGATAATCTGCACGCCCTGTCTGCGACGTGCGATCGTCTCCACCCGGTAGAGACCGCCTCAGAAAGCGCCGTCAGCATGGGAAAAGCATGCGCTGCGCCATACCTGACTTGCCCACTATAGTCCTGTCCTTGCTCTTAGATGGATGCAGCAAGTATGCCATTCCCTTATGTCCGCCCCCATCAATGGGGGATGTTCCCGCCATGGCGACCGCAAGATGGGCTGAAACCAGGGCAGCATGTATTTGCGGCAATATATTGATGATTCAGTCGCCGCCCGCAGCAATATGCTGACGATAATGCCTGCGGATTTCTTTCTTGAGTATTTTGCCCTGCGGGCTTTTCGGCAACTCCTTCCAAAAGTCGACAGATTTCGGCTTCTTAAAGCTTGCCAGGTTTTTCCCGCAGAATTCGATCATCTCTTCTTCGGTAAGGAGAGCGCCCTCCTTCGGGACAATGACAGCCTTCACGATCTCTCCCCAATGTTCGTCGGGGAGCCCTATTACAGACGCCTCCGAAACACCGGGATGCCTGTAGAGAATCTCTTCTACTTCGCGGGGATAAATGTTGACCCCTCCGGAAACGATCATGTCATCCTTCCTCTCCACCACGTAGAGATATCCATCTTCATCGAATCTCCCCAGGTCTCCCGTGTGGAGCCATCCGTTTCTGAGTATGCGTGCCGTTTCTTCGGGCATCTGCCAATACCCTATCGTCATTGCTTCGCTCCGGCAGACGATCTCGCCAACCTGCCCGATTGCCAGGTCGTTATCGCTTTCATCGGCAATCTTTATCTCGTAGTTGATAAGAGGTTTCCCGCACGAGGCAAGGCGCGCCACGTTCTTCTCAATACCGTCGAGGACATGGTCCTTGGGCTTGAGGAGCGTTGTGACAGGGCCGCTTTCCGTTAATCCATACATTCCGGTAAAGCCGCATGGGAAAATGGTGAGCGCCTTTTTGAGAAGCTCAACGGGCATGGCAGCTCCCGCGTAAAGGATCATCTGGAGCGCGCTCAGATCATAGTTGCCCGCCCCCGGAGCCTGGACGAGGCTGTGTATCATGGTCGGAACAAACTGGCATCGGGTGATCCCCTCTCCCGAAATGTAGCCAAGCACTTTTTCCGCATCAAACCCGCCTTCCCGCCTGATGTGTATCGTGTTCGGCATGAACGAATGGCGCATGACGTTATCTTCGCCGGCTACGTGGTAGAGAGGAAAAGTTATCAAGACTTTTTCGTCGTAGTCGACCTTCAGCTCGATGACGGACGCTACTGCGTTGGACATGACATGCCGGTGCGTCCTCATGACGCCTTTCGGCCTGCCCATGGTGCCTCCCGTGAAGAAAATGCTGACGAGGTCGTCCTCCAGGACATGGGCGTCCGGCTCCTCTCTGCGGCCATCCCTGATAATGCTTTCGTAGTCGTCCACAAAAGGTTGAGCCACTTTCTGCAGACAAATGTACTTCTCTATAAACCCCAAGTGAGGCCGTAGAGCGTCTATCATTCCGACGAAATCATGATCTATCACGAGGAATCTCGGGGTCGAATAGTCTAGGATGTCCTTTATCTCTCCCAGTCTTAGATGATTGTTGTAAGGGCAGAAGGTGGCTCCGATCTTCGCCGCTGCAAAATATAGTTCGAC
>CAYZAF010000381.1:0-8983 GCA_964476435.1 uncultured Syntrophaceae bacterium | reverse complement strand
CGTAGCTGAAAAGCACCTTTTACCTTTGGAAGAGAACGAATACTACGACTTTCAGCTCGTGGGCCTCAATGCCCTGACCGTTGAGGGACGAATGATCGGCCGGGTTAAGGATGTCATGCATACGGGGGCTTGCGATATCCTCGTGATTCAAGGTGAGCGCGAGGTACTCGTGCCCATGACGGACGATCACATAGCAGACATCAGCCATGAGGGCGGCTTCGTGCGGATCGCAGAGGCGGCCTTTGCTGAATGATCTTCACTGTCCTCACCCTATTCCCTTCCATATTCGAGTCCCCTTTAGGGGAGAGCCTCATAAAGAAGGCCCGGGACAGGGGGCTTCTCGAATTCAATATCGTCAACATCAGAGCGTTCGCGACCGACATCCACAAGACATGCGATGACGCGCCCTTTGGGGGCGGCGCGGGCATGGTGATGAAGGTTGAGCCCATACGGGATGCCATGGAGCACGTGGACAAGGATCGCGGGAGACCCCGGTATGTGCTCCTGACGCCCCATGGCCGGAGGTTCGATCAGGAACTGGCAATGAGGTTCTCCCGTCTTTCCCATCTGGCCCTCGTGTGCGGGCGATACGAGGGCATAGACGAGAGGATCCTTACCCTCGTCGACGACGAGGTGAGCATCGGTGACTACGTGTTGTCCGGCGGCGAGGCCGCGGCCCTCGTTGTCATCGACGCCGTGTCCCGTCTCGTCCCTGGGGTCGTCGGCAATGACGCCTCCCCCGTGGATGAGAGCTTTCGGGACGGCCTGCTGGAATACCCCCAGTATACGAGGCCCAGAGAGTTCCTTGGCATGGAGGTGCCGCAGGTGCTCCTTTCGGGGAATCACGAGGAGATACGCCGGTGGAGGCGGAAGGAGTCCCTCAGACGGACCATCCTGAGGAGACCCGATCTGATGGAGCGCCTCCAGCCAACGGAGGCGGACTCGCTCCTTATCAGGGAGCTCATGGAAGAGCTGGATTAATTCCAATTCTAAATCATGACGATATCGAGGCGCCGAGGAAGGAGCGACGAAGGTGTACACTTACAGTACATCGAGGAACGGATGACGAAGGCAACAAAGATAGCGCCGAGTTAGAATTGGAATAAGGCAGGCTCACAGAGAAAACCACAGTTGACGCGGCCTTTCAAGGCAAAGGCCTCTCGTCCTTTCCATCCCTGATGCTTTGCTGAACTGAAGGATAGACAGACCGCAAAACAAGGATCTACAAAGCAGGAATGGGCTCCACGTCTCTTGCCATCATCCATTACCCGGTGCTAGACAAAAGGGGAGATATTGTCTCTACGAGCATCAATAACCTCGAGATGCACGACGTGGCGAGAAGTTGCATGACATTCGGACTTGACGTATGCTATATTGTTACTCCTCTTGACAGGCAGAGAGCCATAGCAGAGCAGCTTGTCGACCACTGGAGGAGCGGGTACGGGCGAAGGTACAACCCGGACAGGGCCGAGGCCTTAAAAAAAATAAGCATAAGAAAGGCTCTAGGGGACGTGATGGCCGATTTTGACGGCCTCGGGCCTGTGGTCATCGGGACTTCCTCGAGAAAAAGGGATGTCTCCATCGGGTACAATGAGCTCAAACGATGGATCGCGTCCGACCCGAGGCCGTTTCTTCTGCTTTTCGGCACCGGCTGGGGTTTGCCCCCCGATATAGTGAGATCCTGCGAGAGAACATTGTTGCCGATCAACGGACCGGGCGATTACAATCACCTGTCGCTGCGCGTGGCCATCGGCATTACTCTCGATAGATTGTTCGGCGTCAGAGGAGGACCTGATGAATGAGATAATCGACCTGATCGAAAAGGAGCACATGAGGCTCGACCTCATCGATGTCAACGTGGGCGACAATGTCAAGGTCTACACGAAGATCTACGAAGGCGACAAGGAGAGAGTCCAGATGTTCGAGGGCGTCGTCATAGGCAAAAGGGGTGGAAACACGAGGGCCACCTTTACGGTGAGGAAGGTCTCCTACGGCGTCGGCGTTGAGAAGACGTTTCCCAAGCATTCGCCCCTGATCGAGAGGATAGAGGTATTGAGCAAGGCGAAGGTCCGGAGGGCCAAGCTCTACTACCTGAGGGACCTTAAAGGGAAGGCCGCGAAGCTAAAAGAAAAAAGGGACTGATGAGCTGCCCCCTTGTGGGTCTTGTGGCAGGTATTGACGAGGCTGGTCGCGCGCCTCTTGCGGGTCCGGTCGTCTCTTCGTGCGTCGTATGGCGGGGACTGCCCCCCTTGCGGGAAAAGGTCAACGATTCGAAGCTTCTCACGGAGAAGGAGAGGAACTACTTCTTCGCGTGGATCATCGAGAATGCCCATAAAGTTGCCATCGGTCTTGCGACCCCGTCGGAGATCGAGGATCTCAACATCCACCGTGCCACGCTTCTTTCCATGGAGAGGGCTGTGAGGAATGCGGCCGTTCAGCCAAATCTCCTCGTCGTAGACGGGCTTTTCCCCCTCCCATCCGTGGAGCAGTCGAAGGCCGTGGTGAAAGGAGACAGGAAATGCTTCTTCATTGCCTGCGCCTCCATAGTGGCCAAGGTCGCCAGGGACAGGCTCATGACAGCCTACGACAAGGTGTATCCGCAATACATGTGGAAGAAGAACAAGGGGTACCCCACAGAGGAGCATAAGGTAGCCATCGAGACCCACGGGATATCCCCTTTCCACAGGCGAACGTTCAGGGGCGTCAAGGAGTATTGTGAAGACCAGTCGTGAAGAGGGCCTGGCCGGAGAAGAGACAGCTATAAAAACCCTGAAGAAGAAGGGATACAGGATCATCGAGAGGAACCACAGGAACCGACTCGGCGAGATCGACGTAGTTGCCGAGGAGGGGGGGTGTCTTGTGTTCGTGGAGGTCAAGAAGAGAAACACAGGGCGCTTCGGCGAGGCGATCTGTGCAATCGACGAGAACAAGAAGCGGCACCTCGTGAAGGCCGCCCTTTTCTATATGAAGATGCACCGATGCTTCGGCAGGAGCATCCGCTTCGACGTGATCGGCATCGACAACGAGCGCATCAAGCTCGTCCAGAACGCGTTCCTCGTGGAAGAGAGCCATGCGTGAGTCCATCATGCGATTGCTCGCTGAGGTGGCCGACGGGTCGCTTTCAATCGAGGCCGCCTTTGAGGAGCTTAAGGATTTTCCTTTCCAGGATCTGACCCATTCGAAGATCGACCATCACCGGGAGATGCGCAAGGGGATCGGCGAGGTGATCTTCGGCGAGGGCAAAACCTTCGAGCAGATCTGCGACATCGTCCGCTCTATGAGGGAAAAGGAGACGGACGTACTGGCCACGCGAATCGACAGGGAGAAGGGACAGAGACTCCTCGGGCGCTTTCCTGAAGGGTCCTATTCGGAGGCAGGCCGCTGCTTCGTCATCCGGAAGGACATGTCCATCAAGGGAAAGGGGACGATCCTCATCGTCTCCGCAGGCACGAGCGACATCCCCGTAGCGGAAGAGGCCTATGTCTCCTCGACCTTCTTCGGCAACACCACAGAGAGGCTGTATGACGTGGGCGTTGCGGGCATCCACCGGCTCTTCTCCAACCTCGATCTTCTCAAAACAGCCCGGGTGATCATCGTGGCCGCAGGCATGGAGGGCGCCCTGCCTTCGATCGTCGCAGGCATCGTCGGCGTGCCCGTCATCGCCATCCCTACGAGCGTCGGCTACGGGGCGAGCCTCGGCGGCTTCGCGGCCCTCCTCTCTATGCTCAACTCGTGCTCCACCGTAGCTACCTTCAACATCGACAACGGCTTCGGCGCAGCCTATTTCGCTACCCTGGTCAACCGCCTGTGAACGTCATTTACCTCGACCCCATCCTGGGAATAAGCGGAGACATGGCCATCAGCGCCCTCGTCGACGCGGGATGCCCGTTCCCGCTGCTTCTCGACCTTCTCAAGCAACTGCCCTTGGAGGTGCCCTCCCTGACGCTTGAGAGAAGGCGAAAAGGCGCCATCGAGGGGACACACCTGCGCATCGGGCAGAGCAGCACCCGCCTCTCCCTCGGGCAGATGAGGGGGATGATAACGGGCCTCGACGCCGAAGAACGCGTAATTGCGGACGCCTTGGGCATCCTTGAGTGTATCGTCGAAGGGGAGTCGAAGGCCCACGGTGTGCCCAAGGAGGACGTCCATTTTCACGAGCTATCCCACATCGACACTATCATCGATGTCCTCTGCGTGGCTAGGGCAATGGCCTATTTCGGGGCAGAGAAGGTATTCTGCGGGCCCATACCGCAAGGCCGGGGGTTCATCTCGACAGCCCACGGCATCATGCCCAACCCGGCCCCGGCAACGGCCGAGATCCTCTCCGGGTTCAACGTGGTCTTCCTCGATGAGGAGAGAGAGCTGACAACGCCCACTGGCGCGGCCATCGTCAGGTACTATGTGAAGGACCTCTCGCGGCCGCCTTTCAGGGTCATCTACCACGGGTACGGCTTCGGCACTTTCGAGACAAATAGACCGAACGTGCTGCGCGTCTTTGTGGGCGAGGCAAACGATGCGGCCTTCGACGGGGAGGTCTGGGTGATAGAGGCGGACATGGATGACATGGATCCCGAATACCTCGGCGCCGTTGCCGAGCGCATCCGGGCCGCTGGCGCCCTTGACGTGCTCCACTTCCCCGTTCAGATGAAAAAAGGAAGATCCGGCATCCGCCTCTCCATCGTGGCTCCGACGTCGTACCTCGGGCACGTGACTGACCTCGTCTTGAGGGAGACCACGACCTTCGGCGTCAGGTTCAGGCTAGAGTTTCGAACGGTCCTGGCGAGGGAAGAAGAGGTGCGCAAAACGTCCTTCGGACCGATCAAGGTAAAGGCTGGCTTTGACCGGTCGGGACGTAAGCTCAAGACCCACGTGGAATTCGAAGAGGTCAGGAAAATGGCCGACGAGTTGGGAATGACGTACCTGGGCCTACTGGAGGCCCTTAAGAAGGAACTTTAGGTCCTTGAAGAGACCAGGCCCTATAGCGCGCTCTATTCTCTTGAGTATGTCCGCCTTCATGTACTTCAGCTGGGCAAACCAGAGGTGGTCGTCCACCTCCACGTAGAGTACGGTGCCGCTGACCCGCAAGGGCTGGGTGTGGGCCGCCACCTTCTCGCCCACGATATCGCCCCACTTCGCAAAAATAGCGTACGCCTCGATATGCTCGGCAAAGTCCTTCTCCCTCATGACGGACTCGAGCACCTTCTTGATGGGGATAAAGGACATGATCGCTTCCTTAGCGACCATTATAGCACAGGTTCGGCTCATGGGCGTGAAAGGTGATAGAGCGCGCGAGCGCGATCCGAGGAAGGTGCCCTTTAGGAGCGTGACATGGGAAGTCTAAGCGTTGGATTGTCTTGGGTTGGCGGGCGATGACGGTGCATGAGCCGGCTGAAGCCACCGACCAGCGAGAGAAGGTATTGCATAAGCAAGGGCCCGCAGACACAGCCAGTATAGTCGGCGATCGTATCAGAGGTAAGCGTCCCTGAGACGCATCGTGTGAGCTGGAGCGTCCCGGTGCGTTCCCTTTTGACACGCTTCTGGGGAGTAATTTTGGGGAACGGCACTTTCACTTCTCTCTGATCGGGGCGCTTTTCATAGAATATCCGGGTAAACACACCGCAATCGAGAACTCGGTCACCGGAATCTCCCGTCAGTGTCACCTCTTTGGCGAACCCTCGCAGCCTCATTTCTTCCTTGCCTCCACGTTTCTCTCAGTCCCGGCCCACCATATAGCCCCTGTAGCAATGGACGTGCCAATAGGCTAGGCGCGTAAAGGCGCTCAAAGAGGGGCTAAAGGTAAGCGGTCAGTGTTGGGGTGATGAACGACGCTGTCATGGTGTTGACAGGAGCTTGTGATTCCGTCGATATCTGCCTTGTACTGCCTAGGCCTCTTTCTCATCAACTACTCTCTCTATAGGTACGCGAAAACAGCAACACCATGGAAGGGCTCTCTCTATGTCGCCTTGATTATCCTTGCAGGCATTGCTATTTCAGCCATGTGATCAAGGCAATAGATATGCGGAAGCAGAGGAAACCTTCCCATCCGTGAAAAGGGGAAGTTAGGTTTCTAAAAAGCCCATCCTTAGTTTCTCGCTATATCGGCCGATAACCTCATATAGGGAGGGATGATCGGTCTAGTCGGAAGCGGGTCATCCGGTAGGGGGGACGAAGTCCTATGCAGGACCGTGATGTGCTCACGCGGGTAGCCTTGCGCACCAGCTTGCTGTACGCATTCTTCGGTGCCCTCTGGATCGTGCTGTCGGGCCTCGTATTAGCCGCTTTCGTCCATGACGCCGACACGGTCGAGAAGTTCGTGATGTACAAAGGGTGGGCTTTTGTGGCCGTCACCGCCGTCTTGCTCTATGGCGCCCTGCGAAGGCAATTGCGAAGGCTGAAAAGGGAGATGGACGCGCGCGAGCAGGTCGAGCTGGAGATGCGCGAGAGCCAAGAGCGCTTCGCCACGATCTTTCAATCCAGCCCTATGGGGATTACCCTCTCGAGGCCCGAAGACGGACGGCTCGTGGATGCCAACCCCGCTTTCCTGCGCATGGTGGCTTATAGTCGTGAGGAGGCCATAGGCCGTACGTCACGGGAAATGGGGGTATGGGCTTCTCCCGAAGTGCGGGATACGATGGCTGAGGTCATGCAAAGGCAGGGCAGGGTGGAGAATGTCGAACTCCAGTTCCGGAGGAAATCTGGTGAGCTGGGCACCATGTTGGCCTCTGCAGAGTTGGTCTGCATTGCGGGGGAGGGCCATGTACTGGGCATGGCGCTCGATATCACGGAGCGCAAGAGGGCGGAAGAGAAGCTGCGGCAAAGCGAGGCGCGGTTCAAGCGCTACTTCGAGCTTGGGCTGATCGGTATGGTGCTCTCGTCGCCCACGAAAGGCACCCTCGACGTCAACGACGAGGCCTGCAAGATGTTAGGGTACGAGCGGGACGAGCTGCTCCACATGACGTGGCCCCAGGTGACGCATCCCGACGATCTGCGCGAAAACGTCGCCTTAGCCAATCGCCTCCTTGCCGGGGAGATCGACGGCTACTCGATGGACAAACGGTTCATTCGCAAAGACGGGAAGCTCATCTACGCAACCATTTCGGTGAAATGCATACGCGGCGATGACGGCTCGATCGATTACATCGTCACCTTGCTGCAAGACATCACCAAGCGGAAGACAGCCGAGGAGGCCCTGGTCGCAAGCCAGCTCAGGCTATCTGAGGCCATGGACCTCGCCGTCATCGTCTACTGGGAGGTCGATCTGACAACGAACGAGTTCGTGTTCAATGATCCCTTCTATGCTCTTTACGGCACTACCGCAGAACAGGAAGGGGGCTACCGGATGTCCAGGGACGAGTACCGCAGGCGGTTCGTGCATCCAGACGACTTGTGGATTTTTCAGCAGGCAGCGGAGAAGCGCCTGGCCAGCAGGGAGCCTCAATTTCTCATCGATTTCGAGCACCGGATCATCCGCCGCGACGGCGGGGTGCGCCACATTCTGGTGCGCATACACGTTCACAAGGATGCCACGGGCCGCATGACTCGATACTACGGCGCAAACCAGGACATTACCGAGCGCAAGCAGGCGGAAGCGAAGCTCGGGTCCACGCTCAGGAATCTCCGGAAGGCCATCGGGGGCACCATCCAGGCGATAGTCCAGGTCGTCGAGATGAGGGATCCTTACACGGCGGGCCATCAAAAGCGGGTAGCAGACCTTGCCCGCTCCATAGCGACTGAAATGGGCCTTCCCCCTGACGTGATCGAAGGCATCAGGATGGCAGCGATCATTCACGACATCGGAAAAGTATCCGTGCCGGCGGAAATCTTGAGCAGACCCGGAAAGCTCACTCAAAACGAGTTCGAGCTCATCAAGGACCACGCGCTGGCGGGATACGACATCTTGAAGGACGTAGAGTTCCCCTGGCCCATCGCCGAGATCATATACCAACACCATGAGAGGCTCGACGGCTCGGGATATCCCCGAGGTCTCAAAGGGGATGAAGTGCTTCTCGAGGCGAGGATCATTGCCCTCGCGGACGTCGTAGAAGCAATAGCCTCCCATCGGCCTTTCAGGCCGGCCCAGGGGATCGAAGCGGCCATGGATGAGGTCAGCAAGAACAGAGGGACCCTTTATGACCCCGCGGTTGTCGATGCGTGCCTAAGACTCTTCAAGGAGAAGGGATACGCGTTGACTGGCCGCGACGATCTGCCTTCCGTGGCGCCCGGTCCACCTCACCCTGAAGAGGAAGCAGACCCGGGAGCCCGCCTCCGGGGGGTTGAGGGATCTCTTTAGAGAAGCGCTTAAAGCGCGAGGGGGCGATCCCGGCTTACTCCAGGCGAGGGAAGAGCGGCGCCACCTTCCCTATCACCCCCACCTCCCCCGGCAGATAAAACCCCTTCTCCTTATCGAAGGTCACCTTATCGATCCGGCTTCCCATTCCCAGCGCCTTCCATGCCTCTTGCGTCTTCGCGGGCATGAAGGGATAGAGGAGCACGGTGGCAATCCGCACGCCGTTCCACACGTTGTAGAGCACAGTTGGCACCCTCGCGGGGTTCTCCTTGGCGAGCTTCCACGGCGCCTCACTGTCGATGTACTTGTTGAGGAGGGCCGTAATCTCGAATACGGCGCCTAGGGCCTTGTAGTACGAGAAGATTGCCATCTCTTTCTCGTACTCACCGACAAGGGTCTCGATGCTGCCCACGAGGTGCGCGTCCGTACCGCCCGTCTCTTTGGGCGCATCGAGCCTGCCTGCGAGGAACTTCCCTATCATGTTGGCGCTCCGCGACACGAGGTTGCCGAAGTCGTTCGCCAAGTCCCCGTTAATGCGGGCCTTGATGCCTTCCCTGGAGAAATCGCCGTCCAAGCCGAAGGGGACCTCCCGGAACATGAAGAACCTGAATTCGTCTGCGCCGTACTCCCTGACCACGCCCACGGGATCGACGACGTTCCCTAAAGATTTCGACATCTTCTGGCCTTCTTGCGTCC
>CAYZAF010000380.1:0-2067 GCA_964476435.1 uncultured Syntrophaceae bacterium | reverse complement strand
GGGCGGCCATGATGAGGAGGAACGTGGACATGGTCTTCTCCAGGCCCATTTCTGACATGCCCACGCGCACGATGGCGACCACCCTCCCCGACGAGACAACGGGCCACGTGAGGACCCTCACAGGGTATGGCTGGAGCCCCTTGAATGTCTCGAAGGTCGCAAGCCCCCTCAAGGCGTTCTGCCGTGCCTGCGGGGTAAGGGGCGGCGCATTCGGCTCCTCGGGCCCCTGCTCCTTTTGCGGGTTGAGCCATTCGAAGTATGGCCCCATAGGGGGAAAACCGAAGAAGCGGCGGAATATCTCGTCCACCTCGGGCGGAAAGGCGGGCTGCGTCCGGGCCTCGTTCCTCTCGGCAAGCGCATTGGCAACGCTCCTCAGGGCAGAATCCGTCTCCTTGTGAAGGGTATAGCTGACGAGCCCATAAGCGATGAGGCCCAAAATGACGAAGGTCATTGCGAGAAGACTCGTATACCAGAGGGTGAGTCTCGTCCTGATGGACCTCTGTCGCATCTTTTTAGCCTCAAGCCCTCATCACGTACCCGGCGCCCCTCACGGTGTGGATGAGCTTCTGCCCTGCCGCGGCGTCGATCTTCTTCCGCAGGTAGTTCACGTAAACGTCGACCACATTCGTGCCGCTGTCGAAATCGTAGTTCCAGACATGCCCGATGATCATGGTCCTCGTGAGCACGCGGCCAGGATTTCGCATGAAGTATTCGAGAAGGGAGAACTCCTTCAGGCTCAGCTCTATCCTGCGCCCTCCCCTGGAGACAATCCGGCTTGCCGGGTCGAGGACGAGGTCTGCGACGGTAATGGTCGTAGCGGCTGCGTCAGTGCGGCGCCGGAGGAGAGCCCTGACCCGCGCCAGCAGCTCCTGGAAGGCAAAAGGCTTGGTAAGGTAGTCGTCAGCCCCTGAGTCGAGGCCGAGCACCTTGTCCTCTATGGTGGCCCGCACGGTGAGGAGGAGAACCGGGGTCCCCACCTTTTTCTCCCGCATCTGTCTCAGGGCCGCGAGACCATCGAGCTTGGGCAGGTAGATATCGAGGATAATCAGGTCGTAGGACGGGTCAATGGCCATCCGCAGTCCTTCCTCCCCGTCGAAGGCCACGTCAACGGCGTACCCCTCTTCCTGGAGCCCCTTTCTTACGAAAGCCGCGACTTTCTTCTCATCTTCCACTATGAGGATTCTCATTGTCCCCTGCCCTTCAAGAGAAGGAATAGAGATGCAATTATCCTATTCGATACGTTCTGTGATACCACAAGGCCCGGCAAAGTTCAATCGGGCCGCTTATTCTGGCGGCCACGTGTGTACCCACCAGGGGAAGGCTGGTACCCGCGGGTGAGAGGCATTCTACTTCCGCGGGTCGCAATGCACGAAGTCGCCAACGGGCAACACGCCCTTATCCCCATGTCATGTGGTGTTAAAGAGACAAGGATTTCCCGTCCGCGGAAGGCTGTTCCTTCTCGATTCGCATCGCCGGGAGGTGCTGGGGTACCTGTCACGAAAGACGAGCGTACGAGGAATCAAGAGGCAAGCCCCGCACCTTGGAGGTGTGGGGCTTCTCCCTGATCCACGCGCCTGATACCGAGGGATAACCCTCTATTAGGGCGTTCCTGTTTGCGGAGTATCACATAGCAGAATCGAAGGGCAGGAACCCGCGGCAGACCACCCTTTGGTGCCGCGGGTGGGTACGCAATCGGTGCGTGAGCGAGTCTTGCGTGTAGACGGGTCAGCACCGGAGGCGCAAGCGAATCGGAAGGAATAGCCTTCGAAAGCGGACGGTGGTCCTGCGGTTTCTGAGAAGCGATGGGTAACACATTTTCGCGGAACATGGCGGTATCACCACATGTCCCTCGCTTTGGGAGGACCGGTGCGCGCTCTTGCCAGTCTCCCGATTGCCCGTTATATTACTATCGTAAAAAAAGCCTGTCCTGTGCAGGCTTTTCCGGAGTTGACAGCCCTTTAGGGGCCCGACGGGCAGGAGGAAATATCGATGGCCATAGAGAAGCGCGAATTCAAGACGGAGATCAAGCAGCTCCTCGATCTCATGATCCACTCCCTCTATTCCCAC
>CAYZAF010000379.1:0-3581 GCA_964476435.1 uncultured Syntrophaceae bacterium | reverse complement strand
ACCTCAGCCCCTTATTTGCGAATGTCCCCCAACACGCCCTTGCAGCCGCTGCTCGAGAATTGTCCGCACGTGCGTCCGTCTGTCCAGGTGGCGAACTCGAACTCTGACAAGCTCAGGTCTGCCCCGCTCAAGTTCGCATTGGTCAGATTCACATAGGCGCAGTCCGACGAATGCACGATTGCGCCGCTCAGGTTTGCCCCCGATAGGTTCGCATGGGGCAGCTCAGCTTCGGTAATGACCGCCCCGCTTAAGTTTGCATTGCTCAGGTTTGCCGAGGTCAGATCTTTCTGGCTCAGGTTTGCGCCGGCCAGGTTTGCCCCGGATAGGTCGCACCGTATGCACGCAGATTCCGATCTCACCGTGTCGAGGTCTGCCTGGGAAAACGCACGGGCCCCAACCGTCGGGAGCGAGAGCAGGACAACCACACACCACAGAACCAGGGCCATTCTCTTCATGGCGAACCTCCCTCTCACCGCATTCTCCCGGCCATCTAAGCTACTACTCCAGACGCCCCACGCGCATCCGCCCCATGCCGGATGTTTCCGGGGACGCGGCCATAAAATTATTATCGGAAGGCGCGGCTAGAAAAGTTAGGCCGGCAAAAGGATGCGATGGGTGATTACAAGAGCCGGCACCAGAGGCTGTCTTTTGTACCCTCGGAAGGGTCAGAGCACCGGCTCTGGGGTGGGCACTGATAACCCCGCCCTTGTTATCGGTTGGGCTCTTTTAGCGAAAAGGAAAGAGGGGCGGGCCCGTCATCCGTCCCCATCTCGATGACCCCGATTCCAATCTGTTTGAAGAACGTCCGCGTCCGTTCTCTCCATATCTCTATCCCCGAAGGATCGGAAAACAGAGAATGGCCGTCTTTCTTGAAGGGTGGCGGGGTGAATAGTGTCGCATGGCCTCCGTTCTTCTGATATTCCTTGTAGACTGCCTGGGCAAGGTTGGCGGGGAATGTCCGGTCATTCTCTGCATAGAACCAAATCGACTCCACGTTGGTGGTCCTCGCATATTCCTTGAAGGCGTCGTTCATGTTGAACTCCCAGCGGGGAGAAAAAGTCCTCAGGCCGCCGGCAAAGTTTATGATGCCCTTGATATTTGTCTTTCCGAGACTGCCGTACGCCAACGAGGCTAACCCGCCGCCCGATTCCCCCACGAGGACCACTTGGTCGGCGTCGACGTATGGCTGTTGTGCCATAAAGTCAATGGTGGCTTGGATGTCCTTGGCATCTTCGAGTCCAAATTTATCGATCGCCGTGAGAAGCATGTTTACCCCACCTTCCGAGCCACCGTAGCCGCGTCGCATCGGTATGGCGACAACGAATCCCCACTTCACGAACACTCTGCTCTGCATGGTGTATCGCATTCTCGAGCTTATTTCACCGCTTCTTGCCATGTCCGTGTTAACGCCATGGCTAATAATTATGAGAGGGAAAGGGCCGGGCCCATCGGGTCTGAAAACTGTTGTCTGGAGAATAAGTTCTTTTGACCCGGTCTTCATGGGTACCCGGATCACCTCTTCGTTGAGGAATCTCTTCGCGTCCTGTGCCATCGGTTGCGCTTCGACACTCCCTTTCTCAATCCAATCGACGATCAGACCCACGACAGTTTTCTCCAGTCCAACCAGACCATGGGCGCACAGGGTGGAACAGAGATCAGGGTCTTGATCCGGCCCTCCTCCGGAGAGGCCCACAAACGTGAATGAAGCTTTTTCAGCTATCTCCCGTGCTTCAATGAACGGAGAGGAGCCGCAGCCGTCTTCGATGTGGTGGAGCGCAAGAACCGGCACTTTCAGGCGGGATTGGCTGTGCGCATACTTCTCACTGGAATCCATTCCAATCAGCACGACGCCGCCCAAGGTACGCTCGACTTCAGCAAAAGAGAGGGCCGAAGCAGCTCCCGAACCGCTGGCTGCAGCGAAGATCCTGGCCCCTGGCAACCGGTTCCTCAGATCCTTGAAAACTTTCCCGAGGTCCTCCATATGGTGCCAGTGACGCCGGTCCTTATAGGAAAGTCCGTTCCCTGCATCCGATGGTGCGTTCGGTATTGCGATGGCTATCCCTTTCGAGAGAAAGTCTGGAATGAGCTTGAAGAAAGAGCTCCTCGTCTCATAGGCAACGCTTCCACTTTCTCTCAAGCGGGGGTTGATCACGCCGTTGCCACCGGGAATGATCAACAAGGCAGACCCGACGGTCTTGTCGTCGGGTGTCTCAAGAACGTAGTCAACCGTGACTTTCTGACCCCATCGATCACTGCGCGTCACAAGGGTTACTATCTGTTGTCCGGCCTTTACTTGAGTGGGCAAAAACAGAAGAAGGCTTACGACAAGGACGCCAATTGGCTTGCCGACAAAGCGCGAGGGACGAAGGGGACGGGATTGACCTATTGACACTATAACCTCCCGCGCGGCTCCTGGAGGTAAACAGCGGTTGGAGAGGATGGCATGCCGGAATTTCGATAAAATGCCGTCTCTTCTTTCGCCGGACGAAGCCGAAATGATCTCCCATTCTAACGCAACCGTCCATACATTTCGATATGCTTCTTGGCAAAAGAAGGACCATCTGTCCTTTTTTGCTCGCAAAAAATCGGAGCAGAGCGAACAACGAAATAGAGCCGCCCATGCCATTTTTTGACGTGACAAAAATTGACTCGCCGCGGAGGGGGAAAAGTCATATGCTTATTGAAGAATGTCCGATTCTGCTGTCCCATGGTTCGTGATACCCAAGAAGGAGGGCGCAAGATATGTCAAAGCACATGAGCCTCGCGCAGTTTCTTAAGATGTTAGCCGTTACAGGTGCGATCGTGGCTATGATCTCGCCTATGTCTCCGGCCCAGGAGACGAGCTCCATTCAGCTCTCGAAACCCGACTTCGCAAGCGGCGGCTCTCTCATGCAGGCATTATCAAAGAGGTCATCGGCGCGGGAATTCAGTCCCGAACCCTTGCCCGTCGGGACTCTCTCGAATCTCTTATGGGCCGGCTACGGGATCAATCGCGCCAACGGGATGCGTACCGCCCCTTCCGCGATGAATTTTCAAGATATCGATATCTACGTCATCCTTCCGGGCGGCCTTTATCTCTATGACGCGAAAACGAGTCAATTGAAGCTCATAGCTGCGGAAGACCTCCGCGCTCTCGCCGGTGTCCAAGAGTATGTCAAAGCGGCCCCCGTCAATCTCATCTACGTGTCCGATTACGGGAAAATAAAGAGCGGTGAAGCCGAAGATAAACTCCTTCTCGCTGCCGTCGAGACCGGAGCGATCGTGGAGAACGTCTACCTCTACTGCGCGTCAGAAGGGTTGGCAGCGGTGGTTCGGGCCTCCATCAACAGGCCCGCCCTCGCAAAAGCCATGCAACTGAAGCCTGATCAGAAGATCATCCTGGGTCAGACGGTGGGATACCCCAAAAAGAAATAGACCTCTGCCCCTCCCAACGTCCGCTGTCAGTTTGACCTCCAGCCCGCGTCACCCCTTCTCCTCTCGCAGCGCCTGTCGCGGTGCAGCGAGACACCCGTGAGGAAATAGTTGCCTCCCTTCTTGATAATGGTGAAGTAGGCTTCTTTCGGCATTCCTTTCGGCAAGTA
>CAYZAF010000378.1:0-8127 GCA_964476435.1 uncultured Syntrophaceae bacterium | reverse complement strand
ACAGGCGAGCGATCGCGCCTGAATGAGGCTGCAAGGTTGATGGACCTTGCTCTCGAGAGGTTCTGGGACAAAGGCCGGGGCGGCTTCTTCGATACCACCGAGGAGGTGCTCGGGGCGCGGCTCAAGACCGCCGAGGACTCGCCCCATCCATCGGCGAACGCCACTGCCGTCATGCTCCTCGTGAAGCTCTCTGCCACCCTCAAGAGGGAAGGCTACCGGGACCTGGCGGAGAAGGCCCTGAAGGCCTTCATTCCCTCGGCGCGGAAGATTACGGTTCACGCCGGCTACTTCTTTGCCTCTCTCGACGCCTTCTATCACCTGCTCAGCCTCGATGTGGGGGCAGAGGCAGCCCCCGAGCTCATCGATGCGTGCCTGGCCTCAATCATGCCCTATACCGCGTTGAGCCGCACGCCCAAGGAGGCAAGCGTCGTGCCGTGCTTCGGCACGGTCTGCTTCGACCCTATCGACGATGCGGCGCAGGCCAGGGATTTCTTGGAGACGCGACCCTACGCCGGGGCGAAGTGAGCATTTTTGTGTCCGTTGTGGGTTTATGTGTCCGGCCGATCGCATGTTCAGAATCGCGATCTGCGGCGGTCTGCTGCACCTCGCGCCTTCGGATATACACGAGTATTATCCTCGGCCAGCGAGGCTCGCATCCCATCCACATCTCATCGATCCCTCTATGCGATTGTCCATTCACGCCGGAATTGAACGCTGCTTCGCCCGCCAATTCCGGCCTTAAAGGAAAGTACGTTGATTCATGGGGCGGCCCTATTATGGGGCCGCCAGAGGCATCCTCTGGTCTTCGCCACGAATCTTTGTCTTGCCCGTTCATCTTCTCTCTTCTCGCTTCCCTGAAGATACCCGCACCCACTACACTTTGTTTCCGCGGGTCGCAATGTGGGTATCAGAGAGACAAGACCCCGTCCGGGAGGGCTGTTCCTTCCCGATTCGCATCGCCCGGAAGCGCTGGGGGTACCCGTTAACGAAAAGACGAGCGTAGACGACGATTCGTGTGTAAGCCCCGAGCCAATAGGGCGAGGGGCTTCTCCATAGTCCACGCGCCTGATTCCGAGGCAAATACTTACGGTAGGGCGCTCTTGTTTGCGGACGACCACAGAACAGAGCATAAAGGCTAGGAACCCGCGACGGATGCACTCCCGCCGCGCGGGTGGCTTCGCAATCGGTGCGTGAGCGAGTCTGAAGTGTCAACGGGTCAGCGCGAAAGGCGCGGCGAATCGGAAGGAATAGCCCTCCAAACGGACGGGTGCCGTTGAGGTTTCGAGAAGAGATGGTCCCGAATCAAAGGTCGTCTCGGAGCGGTGGCACATGACATGGGATCAGGCAGGCCAGTATTCGGTGCGTTCGATGAGGCTGGAGTATCAACTCACTTTAGCTCAGGAGGCGGGAACCGTTTCGGAAGGAATAGCCTTCCCGGACGGGTGCTGTTGCAGGCCGGGAAGGGACCGCGGGAGCGCGCCCCTCCCGGTTCACAAAAAAACAGGACCTCTTTTCTCTCTTTCCCTAAAAAGCAGCAGAAAGCCGGGGCCCTCAAAGAGAGCCCCTTTCAGTAGCGGCCTACTTTAGCTTGCGCACATTTGCCGCAGCCGGTCCTTTCTGCCCTTGGACGACGTCGAATTCAACCCTTTCGCCCTCCGACAGAGATTTAAAGCCCTCGCCTTGAATGGCGGAATGGTGGACGAAAACATCCCCGCCCTCGTCCTGAGTGATGAATCCGAAACCCTTCGCATCGTTGAACCACTTCACCTTGCCTTGTGCCATGTACCCGAACTCCTTTTCCCTGAAATTGAAGCTACCACGGTAACTCCTCAAGAACCGTTATCTCATGTTACCTGAAGCAATGTCAACAACGGTTTTTATCCCCCTTCATTTTTTCCCGCATTTTTCCCTTGCCGGGCCGCCCAATATGTCGTATAAAGGCGCTAAGCAGCCTCGTCGAGGCAGCCTTACGAAGGAGGGATTCAAGAAATGGATCCGGAGCAGAAAAGGATAAGCGCGGCTGATGTTGCCATGGAACAGGTGAGGATTGCGGCTGAACACATGCCCGATCTGAACCCCGGGATACTCGAAAAGATCAAGCGCGCCAGGCGGGAAGTGATCGTCAATTTCCCGGTCAAGATGGATGACGGGAGAGTGCGGGTCTTCACGGGATATAGGGTGCAGCACAACGATACGCGCGGTCCCTTCAAGGGAGGTCTTCGCTTTCATCCCGATATGGGCGTGGATGAGGTGAGGGCCCTGGCCATGTGGATGACCTGGAAGTCTGCGGTCGTCAATATTCCCTTCGGAGGGGCAAAAGGCGGGGTCCAGTGCGATCCGAAGCAGCTCTCCCCGAGGGAGCTGGAGACTATGACGAGAAGGTTCGCCTGGGAGATCTCTCCCTTCATCGGACCCGATCTCGACATTCCCGCGCCCGACGTTGCGACGAACCCCCAGGTCATGGCATGGATCATGGACACATACAGCATCATGAAGGGACGGGTCGTTCCCGGAGTGGTAACGGGGAAGCCTGTGGAGTTGGGCGGTTCCCTCGGCCGCTTCGATGCGACCGGCAGGGGAGTGGTCATCACCGCCCGCGAGGCATTGAAATACCTTCGCATGGGCCTCGAGGGCACGAGGGTCGTGGTGCAGGGCGCGGGCAATGTGGGGGGCGCCGTGGCAAAATACTTTCGCCTGGCCGGGGCAAGGATCATAGCCATATCCGATGTGAACGGCGGCGTCTACAACCAGAAAGGGCTCGATCTCGAGCAGGCGATGGTCTGCAAGAAGCAGCACAACTGCTTTCTCAGGGAAGAAATCGAGGGAGAGACCGTCACGAACGAGGAACTTCTCAGGCTTGACTGCGATGTGCTCGTTCCGGCAGCAATCGAGAACCAGATCACCCACCTCAACGCGCCTCTTTTGCGCTGTAAGGTGATCGTGGAGGGGGCCAACGGGCCTACGACCCCTGAGGCGGACAGGATGCTCGCCGACCGGGGGATCTTCCTCGTGCCCGACATCCTCGCGAACGCAGGAGGGGTCATCGTCTCGTATTTTGAATGGGTTCAGAATCTCCAGGAGCTTTTCTGGACCGAGGACGAGATAATCGACCGGCTCGGCCGCATTCTAGCTCGGAGCTTCCAGGAGGTCGTGGCCATTTCGGAGCGCGAACGCGTGAGCATGCGCACAGCCGCCCTCATGCTCGGCATAGGCAGGGTCGCAACGGCTGTGGAGCTCCGCGGCATTTTCCCATAAGGAGCAGCGTTTTTACCCAAAGGAAGCGATAGGCCGCGAGGCAGGGGCGCCTCCCCTTGGCAAGACACGCAAAAGGCCTCGTTTCTCGGAAGCGGCCGCACCTCGCCTTCGCGTGAAGCCGCCTCCGGCATCCCCTTTAATTCCAATTCTAAATCATGACGATATCGAGGCGCCGAGGAAGGAGCGACGAAGGTGTACAGTTGCAGTACATCGAGGAGCAGATGACGAAGGCAACAAAGATAGCGCCGAGTTAGAATTGGAATAAGCTGATGCGCTTAAGGTCTATGCTCCAGCTCGGCAATGACCTGAGCGCCCAGCAGAAGGATCAGGGCCACAGCCTCGGTAATGAGAAGGCTTACCACGGCGGTGGCGAAGGAGCCGTAGATCAGGTTCACCATGGAGAATGTCGCGTAATACCAGACAAGGACGCGCCGGACAAATTCCCACAGGACCGTGGCGAATATCCCGCCGATCAGGGCATGGCGGAACCTTACCCGCACCACGGGCATGACGAGGTAGATGGAAGTGAGAAGAAGGGCCTCGCTGATCACCCCGAGGGCGTGGAGGGCGAGCCTGAAAGGCAGCTCGAAGCTGAGCGTCCATCCGAGGATCATCAGTTGCCTCTTCTCGAGTATCTCCACGGTCCCTGTAATCAGAGAAACCATGGTGATTCCCAAGCCGATCGAGAAGATAAATACATAGGGAATGATAAAGGAGACGAGCAAATGGCGCCGCTTCTCCTTCATCTGGTGAAAGAAGATCACCGACATGGCGTTCTCAAGGACCGAGAACGCCATAGAGCTGAAGAAGAGCATGGCAACGAACCCGACGATGCCGATGGCGTGGCGGTGCTCGAGAAATACCCTCACCTGCTGATTCAATACCACCGCGTAGCCCGGTACCACCATCCCCACATAGCTGGAGAGGGTCTGGAGGAGCTGCTCCTCTTCGACCAAGCGCGAGAGCCCGATGAGGGTGAGGATGGAAAGGGGCACGACCGAAAGGAGCGTGTAGTAGGCAAGGGCGCCGGAAAGAAGCAACAGCCGATTAGCCATGAAACCGCGTATTACCCTCAGCGCGAAGCGGACAAGCCGCTTTGCCCATTGTCCTGCCCGTCGTGGTCCGGGGTCTTCCGCATCGAGTGGGGCTTTCCCGATAATACGTGACATGGGGGGCGTATCGCTATCGCTCAAGCGCGTTCTTGCGCGACTGGACGTAGGCGTCGCGAATGGCGATGTAAGGGTCGACAGCCGCCTCTTTGAGCGCCTCGTAGTCTCCGAGATGGAAGGAGGTGTAGTTCACCTCCTCGTGCGCGTAGATTCCCACGGTAACAGGGCTGAACCATTGAGAGCTGACATAGGTGGTGGGCGTGAGGGCAAGGTCGCCGACCCATCCTATCGAGTCGCGGGGAGAGGAGGGACCGACAATGGGCCAGACGATATAGAATCCGAAGCCCATGCCGTATTTGCCCAGGGTCTGACCAAAGTCCGCGTCACGGCCAGTGATCCCAAAGCAGCCTGAGGCGCAGTCCCTGAGGCCTCCAAAGCCCACAACGGAGTTGATGAGAAATCTGGCCAGCTCGATCCCTGCGTATCGCGCCTTCCCCTGGAGGAAGTTGTTCACGATGCGAACGGGCGCCTTTATATTCCGATAGAAATTGCTGAAGAGCCCCCTGAACCCTTCCGGCACGACGCGCTTGTAGACCTGGGTCGTGGGCTTCAGAAGCCAGAAATAGAACTTGTCATTGACGTGGTACATGGCCCTGTTCCAGGGCTCTATGGGATCGGCGATGTGGGTGCCTTCGCCCTTTGCAGCTTCTTCCTCCGTGACGTTGCCATACTCATCGGCCCCTTTCTGCGAAGGGCCGCCCTGCTGATCTTCGGCTTGCGCGACCTGGAGCGCTCCGCCCCGGTCATAGCCTGCCGCAGGTGTGTCCGGAGGAACTTCTCCGGATGCAAGGAAAGGCGCGCTCAACAGCAGCGAGATTATCATTCCGGCCAGCCGTCTTTTCATACGATTTCCTCTTCTATTGGGCGGGCTTCTCTGTGCCTTTGCCTATCTCCCCAAATGCGTACCTGCCGATGAGGTCTTCCACATCGGGCGTCACAGAGGTCTGCGTGATCATCCCCCCTGGTCGAAGGAGCGCACCGGCGCCCCCGGGGTCCAGCTTTACGTACTTGTCCCCGATGAGGCCTGCAGTCTTTATGGTCGCCATGCTATCGTCGTACACGGCTATGCCTTTACCTATCTCCATGCCGACGATCGCCATCTGGCTTTTGTTGTCGATGGCGAGGCTCGTCACGGTGCCCACCTTGATGCCGTAAACCTCAACCGAGCTTCCCGGCCTCAGCCCGGAAACCGAGGTGAACCGGGCCAAGAGGGGGTAGGTAGCCTGTCCGAAGAGAGACACCTTTCCGAGCTTGATCGTCATGTAGCCCACGCAGATGAGGCCTACCACTACAAAGATGCCGACAACTGTCTCTATGGAGTATCTCTTCATTGCACCTTATCCTCCGGATTCGCATCGGTGCGTTGCAACGACTTCCTGCGTCGCAAGGGCCCTTTCGATGATCTGATCGATGTCATCCGTGGGTGAGACTCCCGTAACCCCCGCGCAAACGTGGATCTCAAAACATGCTTCATTCCCTGTCACCGGGCCGGCGATGCTCATGACACGGCTGAGGGCCTCTTCTTTCAGCTCCTGGGCAAAGCCGGCAACGAGCTCTTTGGCCTCATCAGGCCTCGTATGGGGGAACATGGTCAGGATCTGGTCCCTCTTGTGGCGGGTGGAGAAGCCCCCCACGGAGCTGAAGTGCCTGTTTGTGTATTCGCCGAGGGCCCTGATGACCTCGAGTGCTGCCTGTGGCCCCAGGTTTTCCTCCAGGAGGTCGAACTCGACGCTGAAGAGCGCAGCCGAGCCGGTCGCGAACGGGGCCGATGCCCCCAGCATGGCTGCATAGTGCACCCGGAATGCCTCGCGGGAAAGGAGGCCTGTCAGCTCGTCCTGGAAACCCTCCAGGCTGCGCAGGAACTCGTCCACGAGGGGCAGCTTCTGCCTCCCCGCCTCCTCATAGGTGCCCTCGAAGCCGACCGAGCCCTCCCAGAGCATCACGATCCGGTCGGAGATGAAGAAGACATCGGGTATGTCGTGGCTGATCAGAACGGCCGTAAACCCAAACTTCCTCCTGTAGTGGACGATCATGCTGAGAATCATGTTCTTCCGCACCGGATCCTGGCCCGTCGTTGGCTCGTCGAAGAGCACGATCTCTGGGTCGGTCACGAGGGCCCGCGCCAGGGCCACCCGCTTCTGCATACCCCCTGAAAGCTCCGCAGGATACTTGCCGGCTGCTTCGACAAGCTCCAGGTCCTCGATCCTCCTCAATACCCTCCTCGCGATCTCCGCCCTCGAGAGCGTCGTGGTCTGCCTTAGGGGGAAGGCTACGTTTTCGAAGACCGTCATGGAGTCGAGGAGGGCATTGTTCTGGAACAGGTAGGCGATCCTGCTCCTGTAATCATCCCGCTCTGACTTCTTCATGGCATGCACAGGCTTTCCCTGGAAGAGTATGGAGCCCTCGTCAGGCTCGAGAAGGCCGATGATATGTTTGAGCAGCACGCTCTTGCCGCTGCCGCTCTTGCCGATGATCGTCGTGATCCGGTTCTCGTAGATCTTCACGCTCACCCTGTCGAGAACGGTCTTGCCGCCGAATCGCTTCGTGACGTTTCTGAATTCTATGAGAGGCGTCTCCATAACCGTCCCTACATGAGAAAAGAGGTTACCACGTAATCGGCGATGAGGATCATCACGCACGAGAGCACGACAGCCGAGATCGTGGCGAGCCCCACTGCCTTGGCCCCGAATCCGTCGCTCCGCAGGTGGCAGAAATAGCCCTGAAAGCAACAGATGGAGGAGACGATCACGGCAAAGACGAGGGACTTGATGAACCCCCCCCTGATATCCACTATGTCCAGGGAGGATTGCACGCGATACCAGTATGTGCCCCCGTTCGTGCCCAGAAGGAGCACGCCCGTAGCATATCCGCCCATGATCCCCACGAGGTCGAAGAAGGCGGTGAGCAAAGGGAAGCTGATAATCGAGGATGCCACGCGCGGGCTGATAAGGTACCTTACGGGATCGACCTTCATCGTGTAGAGGGCATCGACCTGCTCCGAGATGCGCAGGGTGCCGATCTCCGCGGCCATGGCAGAGCCGGCGCGGGCTGTGATCACGATGGCGGTGAGGACCGGCCCCAATTCCCTCACGAGGGAGAGGGCCACCGCAGAGCCGAGAGCACCCACGGAGCCGAACTTCACAAGGGTATAGAAGAGCTGCAGCCCAAGCACCATGCCGGTGAAGAGCCCCACGAGCGCAACGATCAGGGACGACCCTGCGCCGATGGAGAAGATCTGGTCCACCAGCTGGGGAAGCTGCTTCCTATGGAAGATTCTCACAAAAGCCAGGGAGAAAAAGATTGCTATGGCGCCGAGATTGCCGAGAAGGCGCAAGAATTCCCTTCCCATGAACGCGAAAGGCGCGCTCAGCGGATCCGACGCACGTATCCAACCGGGGGACGACAAAGCCATTTTATTACTATATGACGGGGTAATGCTTTTGTCCGCCCTAAAACTGAAAAGGGGCTGAAAGACAGGACTCGCCTCCCTTGACTTGGCGCCGGATGGGGTATTGAATAAAGGGGATTGCCATGGACATGCTCTCCCTCCTTCTCATCTCGCTACCCGTGGGCTTCATCGGCTCCCTCACCGGGCTCGGCGGGGCGAGCATCCTTATCCCCCTCCTCGTCTGGCTGGGCATACCGGTAAAAGAGGCCATCGCATCCGCCATGGTGAGCGTGGTGGCGACGTCGAGCGGCTCTG